>JAKAHQ010000433.1 GCA_021814855.1 Bacteroidota bacterium
TTGGCGAATATAAAATTGGCTGGTACGTTTACGTATCCTAAAGAAGGAAAACAATTTCCGGCAGTGATTCTTGTTACAGGTTCCGGCAGGCAGGATAGAGACGAGAATGTTTTCGATCACAAAATATTTTTAGTGATTTCGGATTACCTGACACGCAACGGCATTGCTGTACTTCGTTATGACGACAGAGGCGTTGCAAAATCCGGAGGAAACTATTCAGCAGCAACATCAGCGGATTTTGCGACCGACGCACTCGCCGCCATAGAATATCTTAAATCCAGAAAAGAAGTTTTTCCGAATAAGGTCGGAATTATCGGGCATAGCGAAGGCGGGTTAATTGCACCGATGGTTGCAAGCCAATCCGATGGAGTAGATTTTATTGTTATGCTCGCGGGTCCGGGAATAAGAGGCGACAAAATTATTATTGAACAGACCGGGTTAATATCAAAAGCGGAAGGTAAAAGTGACGCTGAAGTAAACAGAGAAGTTGATGAAACCGCAAAGAATATTGATATAGTTGTTAACGAACCCGACAGCGCAAAAGCTTATGAACAACTGAAAAAGTTATTTGATGAAAAAACAAGCAAACTAAGTGATGAAGAAAGGAAAAGGCCTGAGAACTCTGAAAACATGTTTAAATCACAAGCAAGAACACTGTTGAGTCCCTGGTTCAGATATTTTCTGAAATATGATCCTCGCCCCGCTCTCGAGAAAGTTAAAATACCCGTTCTTGCCCTTAACGGTGAAAAGGATATTCAAGTACCCGCAGAAGAAAATTTGAAAGTAGTTGAATCTGCATTGAAAGCAGGCGGTAACAAAAATTTTAAGATCGTAGAAGTGCCGGGATTAAATCATGTGTTTCAGCATTGTAAAACCTGTGCAGAAAGCGAATACATTCAGTTGGAAGAAACTTTCGCTCCTGAAGTAATGAAAATCATGTCCGATTGGATTTTAGAAGTAACAAAGTAATTTTTATGATCCTTCGAGGTTGTATAACAACCTCGAAGGATTCTCACTTATTGATTCGGAGTAAATCTCACCACAACGTTATTAACCGGTTTAATAGTTTTTAGGTAATCGTATATAGCTCCAAGATCTTCCCGACTCATTCCGCCGAATAATGTCCAGGGCATTGGAGTATTAAAATCGGTTGTACCGATCGAAGCAGCTTGGTTGCTGTCGGCATCCATACTTTTAAATCTTTGTATAAATTGTTCTTTGGTCCAGGAACCTATTCCTGTATTTGCATCCGGGGTAATATTAGCAGACCTCACCACGCCAAACGGAAAATGAAATTCAAATCCACCCGCAAATTCTTTTCCTTTTATAAAATCACCTTTGACCATTTGAGTATGACAATCAAAACAATTAGCAATGGTTACTAAATATTTTCCATATTCAATCGGATTATTTCTGTTGGGTTCCGGTGATGGAGAATAAGTTTTGAACGGCATTGTCTTAACAATAAGATTGAGTGGAAAATTAAGAGAACGTTCCGGGATATCGTTTTTAATTGCCGGGAGTGATCGTAAATAAGCAACTATAGAATACAAATCTTCCTTGCTTAATTTGCTGAAACCGGTATACGGCATTAAAGGAAATAAAGCTGTATTGTCTTTCGAAACCCCGCAAGTAATTGCCCGCATTATTTCTCCGTCGCTCCAGCTACCCAAAGCGGTAGGTGTAATATTTTTAGCGTATAGTACTCCCGGAATTCCGGCAGCCGCTTCATCATATTTTTCTCCACCCTTGCCCAATGTTCCGGCAATCAATGGGCCGGCATACTTTGTCCAATCTCTCGAGGAATGACAATCGACACAAATTGAAACGTGTTGCGTTAAATATTTTCCTCGTTCTACTCTCGCGGGTGTAATTTCAACCTTCTCGTTTGAAGGTGGATCAACTTGCGGATATTTTGCATTGAAGTATATCAAAAACGCAATTACTAAGATTATTACTCCCCCAATTATATATCCGATAATTTTGAAGAACTTCTTCATCTAATGATTTATTCCTTTCTTTGATAGATTATTAAATATTGATGTATAATATATAAATAATAAGAGGTTGTATCGCATTAATTAAGACGCTTTCACATTAATCAAAGTTTCGGATTAATTGCCTATAGAATGAAATACAGAAAAGATTTTAGGCTAAATTGAGAAAAGCCGGCAAGGGATTTCCTCGCCGGCTGAAAAATTTTTACAATTCGAATTGTACGCCTGCCATTACAGAAAAGAATGCTGCTGTTGAATTTGAAGTTTGAGATGAGGAGTAACCGGAACCGCTTGCAGAAAAATTAGTACCGACTTCAAGATTATTGCCGTTTATTTTTGCGTTTACATCTATGTTAACTTTTGGTGCAACTTTATAAAAGAATCCAACGCCGAGGCCCCATGCAGTAGCCGCTTTAGATTGGGAAACTGCCGCATCGATTGTTTGTCCTTCCACTTGCACTTTTGAGGCGCTTACAGAAACAATGTGAAGTCCTAAATCTGCCGCTAAATAAGGACGAAATTCGGCCGTTGTAAAAAAGTATTTACCACCAATCATTACAGGAATTATAGTAAGTTTAGAATCGACATTAACATTAAACGATTTACTACTATACCCGCTAAAAAAGTCATTCAATAATTGGTTAAACTTATCGTTGTTAAATGAAAACTGTGCATAACCGGTATTAAATGATAATTGCAGATGGTCAGTCGCATCGTAAGTTAATGCAGCCATTCCACCAAAACCGGCTTTGTAAACATCGGAGAAGTCTCCTGTAGGAGCCAAGTAAGCGCCACCAACTTCAATACCAAGTTTTGATTGAGCAGA
>JAKAHQ010000434.1 GCA_021814855.1 Bacteroidota bacterium
GCTTGACAGAACTCTTGCGGATAAGAGAGTATTTCCAGCTATTGATGTAAATAAATCCGGAACCAGAAAAGAAGAACTCCTGTTAAAGGATGACGAGTTGAACAAGATTTGGATATTGAGAAAAATTATCAGCGATTTCGATCCTACCGAAGCTATGGAATTTTTGTTGGATAAGATGAAAGGTACAAAGAACAACAAGGAATTTATGATAAGCATGAATAGCTGATCTTCTTATGATTAAACCAGGGCTAATCTCGAAAAGAAATATTTTCAGCTGGATATTATTTTTATTATTTGCTTCTTCGGCATTAGCCCAGCCCAAAGGTCAGTTCGCAGCGTTTCAACGCAATAACATTTTTTTAGAAACTAATTTCGTTCCGTCCGATACGGGGTATGCCTGCTTTATCTCTTATAGAATCTCTTTTGATAATTTAATTTTTGTTAAGAACGACCATAAGTTTAATGCGGGTATTACACTCGATTTTGAACTGCTTAACGATAGTAAAATTGTAGAGCGGAAGACGTCGAGCAAAAGTATCAGCGTAGACAGCTACGATTCCACGATTTCACAGAAAGATTTTCTGCAGGGAGTTCTGCGGTTGGATATCGGCAGAAAAAATTATGTACTCAATTCTTTTGTCAGTATTGCAAACGGCGATCGTAACTTACACCTGGATTCGATTAAAATTAACCAAGCGGAAATTATAAAACATTCTGTTCTGCGTCCCATTGCCGTTATTAAAGACGGTACCGACTGTGGTACGGAATTTCCGTTTCAATTGGTGAATTTTGAAAACACAATTCCTTTTTCTCCGTCCTCTGCAGAACTGCTAATCCCTGTTGCCGATACCTCCGTATCGAAAATTATTGTCTCGGTTACACAGGATAAAAAAGCTGTCTTTACAAAAGCCATTTCCGATTATGTTACTAACAAGTTTGGATTTCTCGACTGCAACGATAAAATTTATTTCCAAAAGTCGGACGGCAATAAAGCGCTTAAATATTTTTATGTGCCTGATGTAAACGGGGAACTCAAGGAAGGTCCTGCCGATGTTGAGGTTAAGACCGATAGTTCCAAGATGGCCAGTTTTATAATACATGTTTTTTGGAACGACAAACCAAGATCCTTAATGATGCCGGAGATGGCAATTCAATGTCTTGCTGCCATCGAAAAGCCTGAAGTAATTGATTCGCTGTTGAGTCTTGATAAAGATGAATACGCTAAAGCACTTTCGGAATATTGGAACGGCAAGTTCCCTGAAAAGAAACATGTTTTTAATGAGTATGAATTTGAGTATTATCAACGGGTCGATTACGCATTGAAAAAATTCGGCTCGGTGGTAAATAAGAACGGCGCCAAATCTGATCGCGGAATGATCTATATTCGCTACGGACAGCCGGATGAAATAAAAAGAGATTACAATAATTCGAATATGGCAATTGAAATTTGGACGTATAAAAGATTGAATAAAGAATTTCTCTTTACGGATAAAACTGGTTTGGGCAACTATACTTTAGGTCAGTAGTAATGAATACATTCGTATTCACATGCGGCGATATAAACGGAATTGGTCCCGAAATATGTATCAAGTCATTTAATAAGCTTTATGATAATCAGAAGAATCGAATAGTTTTTATTTGCCCGGGTAACGTTTTTGAATCCGCTATATCTCTTGTTAAGCCGTCATTTAATTTCCAACTAGTAAAAAAGCTGCCGGCAAAATTTGATAAAGAACAAATTATTGTTCTGGATATTGGAAAATTTGATCAGCGGTACGGAGTGCCTACAAAAGAGTCCGGTTTCGCTTCATTCTTATCTATCGTACAGGCTTTTAAAATTATATCAAGAATGCCTAACAGCGCTGTTATAACCGCTCCTATTTCGAAAACTGCGTTTAAACTTGCCGGGAAAAATTATCCGGGTCATACCGAATTATTTGCCGAACTCTGCCGTTCCAAGAATTATTTAATGATTTTCCTATCAAACAATTTGATTTGCGGTCTCGCGACAATCCATGTTCCCGTAAAAAAAATTTCCGGGATGATAACTAAGCAGTCACTCCGAAATTCCTTAAAGATACTTTATAATAGTTTGGAAAAAGATTTGGGAATTGAAAATCCTTCTTTGGCTGTTCTTGGTTTGAATCCTCATGCAGGAGAGGCAGCGAATATCGGGAAAGAAGAAATTAACTTTATCGCGCCTGCAATTAAATCGATGAAGAATAGATCAATTCAAGGCCCGTTTGTGCCTGATGCATTCTTTGGAATGCAAAGACACAAAGAATTTAACGCCGTACTCGGTATGTACCACGATCAAGTATTGATTCCTTTCAAGCTCCTTAATTTTAATACCGGCGTGAATTACACGGCAGGGCTAAAGATAATAAGAACCTCGCCCGATCATGGAACTGGTTACGATATAGCCGGCAGGGGAACGGCGAATTCCGAGAGCATGCTTGAAGCGGTTAGATGGGCTGAAATAATAATTGAAAACCGGGCGAAGAAAAAAAATGAAAGCTGATTCTTATTCCGCGCTTGCTTTAATTTACGGCCATTTAATGAAATCAATCGATTACGAAAAATGGGCAGAATATATCTACGCTATAAGTAAGGACGTTCCTCAACATAACTTAGATGTGCTTGAACTTGCGTGCGGTACGGGAATCATTGGTGAACATCTTAAGAAAAAGTTTGGCGGCCTGATGATTACAGATAAAGCTCCGCATATGCTTAAACAAAATTCATTAGAAGGCGCGAGCCGCGTTTGCTGCGACATGACATCGCTCCCGTTTAAAAATAAATTCGATTTTATTTATTCC
>JAKAHQ010000435.1 GCA_021814855.1 Bacteroidota bacterium
CTCCGCAAATAGAAGCGGCTGCGGTATTTCTTGCATTAGCAGCAATATTCAAATCGGCACAATTCCCAGCTCACGGTTGGCTCATCGAGGTAATGGAAACACCAACTCCCGTCTCTGCATTGCTGCATGCCGGCTTGTTGAATGCGGGACCTTTTCTAATGGTTCGAATGGCTTTTATAATTAATCGAACTGAATACGCTCCTATCGTTTTGATAATCATCGGTTCGTTAACCGCACTTATAGCTTCGGTTTCGTTTTTAACCCAGCCTTCCATAAAAACTGCATTGGGATATTCATCCGTAGCGCATATGGGCTTCATGCTTTTTGTATCAGGAATTGGTGTTTATCCTGCAGTAATGCTTCATCTTGTAGCTCATAGTTTTTATAAAGCTCATGCTTTCTTATCCTCCGGGAGCGTAATCGACAAAATAAAATCTTCGAATGTAGCTTCACCAAAACGTATTGGAAGTCCGTTCAGAATTTCAACCGGTATTCTAATAGCTATGTCAATTTATGTCGGATTTTCTTTGCTGTTTGGAATTAATCCATATCAAGAATTCGCTTTGCTGGCAACCGGGGCTATTGTTGTGATGGGTCTTTCGCAAATAATCGCGCCGGCACTCGATTCCGACGGATATTTTGTAACTATAATCCGAGCGTCAATTTTGACTGTAACTGTAGCAGCTTTGTTTTTTACATTGGAGAGCGCTTTTCATTTTATACTTCATTCGCAGCTTCCGGAGCTTTCAACACCGGATACACTTACGACCTCACTTATTATTTCAGTACTGATGTTATTCGGTGTGACTGTTATTCTCCAAATTGTAAGCCCGGTGATAAAACATAATATCCGCTTGCAAAAATTAGGAGTTCATTTCCGGAACGGCTTGTATGCGAACGCCTGGCTTGATCATCTTACCTTAACTTTAAGTATGCATTACCAGCAAAAAAATTGAATTGATATGGTAAATAGATTTGGACTAATTACCGAAAGGAAAGAAATGTTAAAAAATTCCGAAGTAAAATCATCTTTACAAAATGCTTGCGCTAAAATCGCTCCGCTATGGTCTTTGGAAAATTTTGTGGCGGTTAACCCGTTTTGGGAATTAAAGCATTTGCCTTTCGAAAATGCCGCCGGGCTGCTTGAAAAAACCGGAGGAGCTAAATTAACTATGCCGTTTTCCTTTTACATCGAAAAAATTAGTGAAGGCGAAATTTCAAATGAAGATTTGCATGAAGCTCTTTTATCCGATGAAATAACTGCAAGCTTAAGCGTAAAAGATTTTTTGCGGCAGATTAAACTTCAAGAAAAATCTGAGTATCAAGAACAAAAAGTAAATCTTGTTGTGGACGCAGCTTCTGCGGCTACCGGAAAGAATTGGTCGGAATTTTTTATTGAAAGAATAACCTTTTGGGCGGCTGCTTATTTCGATAAAGGACAGACATCATGGCGAACATCGTCTTCAGAACAAAATATTTTTTCGTCATGGAAAATTTAGGCATCTGGAGATGCAACGCCGGCAATAATGGGAGTAAAGAACTTCCGAGATTTTGTTAAAAATTTACCAGAGGACCCGTTTGATGCCGCAGCCGAAAGTTTAAGACATCTTAAAATACCAAGCGATGGATTGGATATTTATCTTCACGCTTTACTTAGGAGAGTTGGAGGTTGGTCTGCTTATATTGCCGGGTTGGATTGGGATAACCGGCTCTATGGAGAACACCGCACGAAGCTTCCACTTTTTCTTGCCGTCCTTATAAGCTGGGAAAGCTGCCTTCTCAAATCACTTGGTAATTCTAAATTGGAAAAATATTGTGAGAATGAACTTTTGCGTCTGCCGATATTACAGAATAATAATGAGATCGGATTAGAGCTGAGACACAAATTAATTTTACAACGTGCTTACGACAACGCTTATCAGAGGCGGCTCATTATCAAAATAAATTCATCAGAAGAAAAAATTTCTGCAGAGAAACCATTGGTACAAGCTGTTTTTTGTATTGATGTGCGTTCCGAAATATTACGAAGAAATTTGGAGATTGTTTCATCACGCGTTCAAACATTTGTGCTCGCGGGATTTTTTGCTTTCCCAATAAAATATATTCCGATTGGACGTGAGTATGCACAAAATCAGTGCCCGGTATTAATACCGGCCAAGGCTACTGTAATTGAAAATATTGATGAGCCCAATACGTTTGATAAGGCAATAAGAAAACGAAAAGTAAATTATCACATTGAGAAAATATGGAACTCATTCAAGAAAGGAGCAATTTCATGTTTCAGTTTTATGGGACCCGTAGGACTCTCTTACCTTCCCAAACTTTACTTGGATGCCTTCGGTTTCAAGCGACCGGTTTCACATCCGGATATTGATGGTCTCGGTAAAAAATTCTATGAAAAAAGAAATCTAACTCTTGAAGTCTCGCATAATGACGGCGAAGTTACAGGGATCAGGTTGGATGATCAGATCGAAATGGCTTACTCCGCATTGAAAGGCATGTCGCTCACAGAAAATTTCGCAGAGCTTATTTTAATAACAGGTCACGGATCCACTTCTGTTAACAATCCTCACGCGACTGGTTTGGACTGCGGTGCCTGCGGAGGCCATAGCGGAGAAGTTAACGCGAAAATTGCTGTCCGGGTACTTAATAATCCGGATGTAAGAAAAGGTCTTGCCAAACATAATATTGTAATTCCAGATGATACATTTTTCATAGCTGGTTTGCATGATACTACGACTGATACTGTAGTATTATTCGATGAAAAAAATTTCCCCGAAAGCCATCTGAACAACATAGACAAACTTAAAGAATG
>JAKAHQ010000436.1 GCA_021814855.1 Bacteroidota bacterium
GAATTTATCACTCATCCCGTCTCCGGAAATAAATTCCACGTTTCCGGAACCGCCAAATTTGACGTGCCGTCTATCAATATGTTCGACTCCTACGGTGACAGATCCTATTTTGATTTCCTCGTCAGGGTGAAGTTCTTTGGCTTGGTTAGATGATTTCAAAACATGTTCGATTCTAATTTCCTTGTCTTCGCGGAACGCGATTAAATCTTTAGACAACTCAATTCTTCTGCCTTTTTGTTTAGTCAGCAACGAATTAATCTTAATATAATCGTCATATTCAAAGTCGTGGTCAAAATATTTTTGCATTATTTCCTTCAGCAACAAACCCGGAATTTCATTATCAAAGATTTTTAAAATATTTATACTAATGGAAATAGAGTTACCTTCCCGCTTAACAAATTTTTTCAGGAAGAATTCAATCGCGCTTCTATTAAAGCGAATTTCGTTATCAAGATTTTTGAGCGAACGAAACAAAGCGCCGTCGACCGACGGATTAATCTTCGCTCTAATCAAAGGCAGAACACGGTTTCGAATAAAGTTTCGTTTGTAAACGTCGCTGCGGTTTGAGGAATCTATACGGTACTTAATTTTTTTACTATCAAGGTAATCCATAATTTCTGTCTTGGCTACACACAGAACAGGCCGAACAATTTTTCCTCGCCGGATCGGTATTCCGCTCAAGCCGGTTCCTCCTGTTCCGCTAAAAAGATTAATAAGAATCGTTTCAGTGTTGTCGCTAAGATTGTGCGCGGTTGCAATCTTTGTACAGTTGAGATCGCCTGCAAGAGTTTCCATTTTTAAATAACGAAGTTTCCGAGCAGCTTCTTCTATGGATAATTTATTACTTGCCGCAAAAGTTTTTACATTTAGCTTGCCAACAACCAGAGGAATATTAAGCGAAGAGCATAATCTTTCCACAAATTTTTCATCAAGGTTCGATTCTTTGCCTCTTAATTTATGATTGAAGTGAACCGCGCAGAGATCAATCTTATACTTTTTTTTGTAGTTGTTTAGAAAGTAAAGAAGGAAAACGGAATCCGGCCCGCCGCTTAAAGCCACCAAAACTTTATCGCCGGCATTAAATAGACCGTTCTCGTCAATAAATTTAGAAACCTTTTGTTCGATGCGTTTCATATTACTTAAAAAGAAAGTCTCACATAAGAGACTTTCAGAATTAACCGTACATTTAATTGTAAAAACAATTATTCCAAATCCAGAACTTCAAATTTGATCAGGCCGGCCGGCACTTTTGCCTGGACGGTTTGACCCACGCGCGAAGCCATCAACGCTTGACCAACCGGCGAGGTAATTGAAATCTTACCTTTTTCAATATCGGCTTCTTCCGGAGAAACAAGTGTATATTTATAAGTTTTGGCGTTATTCAAATTTTTAACTTTCAATGTAGAAAGTATGTGTGCTTGATCTTTAGGCATATTTGACAGATCAATTAATGTAGCCCGTGAAAGCAGGTCCTCGAGCTTGCTGATTTTTAATTCAAGCAAACCCTGCTCTTCTTTAGCGGCATCGTACTCGGCGTTTTCCGATAAATCGCCATGTGACCTCGCTTCGGCAATTCTTTCCGCCATTTGTTTTCGACCGTTGGTCTTGAGGTCGCTAAGTTCCCTTTCTATTTCCCGCATTCGTTCTTTGCTTAAATAGACAAAATTTGACACTGCAAAAACTCCTTTTTAGTGCTTTAATAAAAAAAATTGCCACTGCCTTTCAGCAGTGGCATCGAAAACTTAAAAAATTTAATCCAAGATTTCAAATATAACTTTGCCCGGCTGATTCAATCTTGGGTCAAAATTGCCGGGTTGCTGAACTTGGATACAAAAATTATTTATCGTTTCACTTAAAACAGATTACTTATTGGCATAAACGCCAAACAAACAAAATTTTAATTAGGCAGTTTAAAAGATAGAGCAAGAGAAAATTTTGTTTTTACCGGAATGCCTTTCTGTTCGCCGGGAGTAAATTTAGTCTTCTTTATAACGCGCATGGATTCTTCATCGCAGCCGGCGCCAATTCCTTTTATCACTTTAACATCATCTACATTGCCGGATTCGTTAATATAAATCAACATGTAAACTTTGCCTTCCGTACGGGTGTTAATTGCCATTTCGGGATAAACAATTTTCCTCACAATGGATTCAAGTCCGCCAACCGGAGTAGGAGCTTTATCTACCACTATAGCATAATCCTCGTCGGTAGGAAAGAGTCTTCTGGCTTTCAACTTTAAATTAATCCCGAAAATCATAGTTAATAGAACAGTGAAGTAGAAAAGAGCTGTGGAATATTTATTAGATCTCATCTTTGGGGCCTTAAAAGGTGAAAGAATACTACCTGATAATCGAACGCGGATTAATAAATTTTAGCAGGCAGAAATTAAATTTTAACAAAAATTTTTATTTGAATCTTAACTAACGGGATAGGATTACAGCTGGTTAAAATTTGCAGCGGTTAATTTGCCTCATCAATTCTGCATACGGTTCTAAACTGGCAAAACTTGCAGACAATTTTTTCTCTTTCCTTGTGGGGGGAAAGCCCAAACTTACCCTGCGAAATTTGTAGAACGTAGGATTTTATGTGCCCGATGGTTTTTTCTATCAGCTGATTTACCGAACGGATTTCTTCATCTTTTCTTTTGCTTAATCCCACCTTGTCTTTTCCGAAATCATCTACAGCATATTTCAGCGAGTAGATGAACATTTCGCCGGGAGAATATTTGCCGCTGAATTTTTTACTTAGAAGTTCTCCGGCGGCAAAAAGATAAACCGGCAATTGCAGGGAAATCCCGTTTTTCAATTCGTCGA
>JAKAHQ010000437.1 GCA_021814855.1 Bacteroidota bacterium
GTTCCGCACCTAATTCCTTAACCTTCTCAGTATTCATAGTTGAATCTTCTTTTAAGAAGATATGACTGGCGCGGTATTCCGTCTTCCTGCGATCGTAAAGTTTTTTTAAGTTCGGTTCATAAAGATACTTATTGAGCACAAGACTGCTGCCGATTTTAATTTTATAGTCTTCGTATTCTTTCTTCATATCCGCATCGTCCGGGTAACCGCGAACTTCGGCATCGCGAAGTTTCATTTTATAATTAACATATAAATCAAGAAAATCCTGTAGGGCTTTTAACGAATCTTTAGGAGCTTTATCGCCGCCGGAATTTTTCAAATACGCATTCTCGAATTCACCCATATTAATCTGATGGTCGTCAAACTGCGCAACTATTATCTTGGAATGTTCTGCCGAACATGAAATAAGGGCTAATAATGGAAGCAATAACAGAATCAGTTTTCCCTTATGCATTAACTACCTCCTATCATATATATTTATATTGTTATTTTACCCATTGATGCTTTGAAAATCAAGGAATGAAACCATGACAACATTATTTGGAATTCCGACTTTTTCCGGCTGATGCAAAAGGTTTGGTATTTCTTTCCCAAAACTTTCCAAATTCGTACCCTTGTATACGATTATTGGATGCAGCGAGTTCCAACCGTTTTTCAGTTAAACATGCATAATATTTATCTAATTCTATCCCTACAAAATTCCTGTTTAATTTTTTTGCTACAACCGATGTTGTTCCCGATCCTAAAAATGGGTCCATCACTGTCTGGCCCTTCTTAGTGCTTGCCAAAATTAATTTGGCAATTAGTTTTTCCGGCTTCTGCGTAGGATGATCCGTGTTTTCAGGCATCGACCAAAAAGGAATTGATATATCGTTCCAAATATTAGAAGGAAAGGTTAAGCGAAAACTTCCTTCATCATTTTCTTTCCAGTCTTTTGGATTTCCGTTTTCTTCCCGGTAAGGAGCCAAAACTTTTCGTGTAAGTTTAACAGCCTCGGCATTAAAGAAATATTTTCCGGAAACCGTGCAGAACCAAATATCCTCGGAATTGTTTTTCCAATTTCGAACCGCCCCTCTTCCTTTTTCCCTTTCCCATGTAATCCTGTTTCGAATTGTAAAATGCTTCTCAAGCACAAGCGGAATAGATATTGAAGAATGCCAATCGCCGCAAAAATAGATTGAAGCCGTAGGTTTAAGAGTGCGTTTTAGCAAAGTCAAAAAACTTTCCAGCCACGCGGCGTATTCCAGAATTGACTTTTCCTTAAATGCTGTGCCGTTAAAAGTTTTGTGAAGATTATACGGCGGATCGATAATTAAAAGATCCACAAAGCCGGAAGGTAAATATTCCAGTATATCGAAAAGATTTTGGTTTATTGTTTTATTAAGAATTTTTTTCGCGTATACCGGACCGGCAAGTTTAATAAGTCTCTTCGAGTAAAAATCCATTTCGCTCTTGCTTACCGTAATTGTCTTATTAAGCTGCGAGCGATTCACCAAGTTCATTTGTTTATCCGGATTCTTTTTCGATATCACTTTGCTGTTGTACCGGAATTTATTGATTGATCGATTTCAATAATTTTTACCTTCCCTTCTTCCGGTGTATCAACTGCAAGTATCATCCCTTGAGATTCCATTCCGAACAATTTGGCAGGTTTAAGATTTGCCGCGATCAATACTTTTTTACCTATCAACTCTTCCGGTTTATAACTCTTGGCTATTCCGGCAATAACCTGTCTTTTTTCAGTACCTAATTCCAACTGAAGTTTCAAAAGCTTGTCGCTCTTCTTAATGTTTTCGGCTTCAAGAATTTTTGCAACGCGTAATTTTACACGCTTGAACTCATCGATAGTAATTTCTTCAGCCTTCTCGACCGCCTGTTCCTCAGTCTTTCCTAATTTATTTACCAAGTCGTCAACAACTTTATCTTCAATTTTGCTAAATAAGATTTCGGCTTCATTCAGTTTATGACCATGCTTAAGGTGCAATTCGCCGCTTTTATTCCAGTCAACCGGCCGGGCATTCAGCATCTTAAAAATTTTGACGCTCGTAAAAGGAATAACCGGTTCAAAGATTTCCGCGAGCGTGTAAATTACATTTAAGCAAATATTTATAGTAGTCGCGCAGTGTTCCTTATTTTTCTTTACACTTACCCACGGCTCGGAATCATTAAAGTACTTATTTCCGGCCCTCGCAAGATTCATCATCTCGAAAACCGCATCTTTAACTTTGAATTTTTCGAGCAGCGCAGAAATTTTTTGAGGATATTCTTTCAGAAGCTGAATCATTTCCTCGTCAATTTTTTCCGGACTGCCAAGAGCAGGAACTTCGCCGTTGAAATGCTTATGCGCAAAAGTAAAAGTACGGTTTACAAAGTTGCCGAGTATATCGGCAAGCTCACCGTTTGTTCTTCCTTGAAATTCTTTCCAGTAAAAATCGGTGTCTTTATTTTCCGGTAAATTTGCCGCTAGCGTATAACGCAGCATATCGGCGGGGAATAATTCCAAAAATTCGTCAACGTCGATTCCCCATCCCCTGGATTTAGAAAATTTCTTCCCTTCAAAATTCAAGAACTCGTTTGCAGGCACATTCTGGGGAAGAATATATTTATCGCTGCTGTAGTCGTTCCAGGCCATTAAGATGGCCGGAAAGATAATTGTATGGAATACAACATTATCCTTGCCAATGAATGCGATGTATTTGGTTCCTTCGCTCTGCCAGTAATTTTTCCAAAGATCCGGTTCGCCTCTTTGTTTGGATAATTCTTTAGTTGCGGAAATATAACCGAGCACGGCTTCGAACCAAAC
>JAKAHQ010000438.1 GCA_021814855.1 Bacteroidota bacterium
ACATGAAATTTTTCGATTCATTTGGCCGCTCGTAGTTTCATTGCATTTCAGAACCTCATTGTTTAACTTTCAACCCCGAAAAATAAGGAGAATTTGATGCTCGAATCGCTGTTTAAGAAGATTTTTGGCGATAAAAACGAAAAAGCTGCTAAAGAACTTTGGCCTATTGTAGATGAAATAAATGCTGAATTCGAAAAATTAAAAGATTTAACCGACGACGAACTTCGCGGTAAAACTGCAGAATTCAAACAAAGAATTCAGGACGCTACGCAGGATATTAGAACTCCTCTCGATGAACTTAAGGCAAAACTTCAAGACGTAAATGCTACGGAAGATAAACATGCGATATACGACGAGATAGAAAAGTATGAGCAAGAGTTAACCGATAAGTATGAGGAAATTCTAGATGAAATACTTCCGGAAGGATTCGCCGTGGTTAAAGAGACCTGCAGAAGACTCGTTGGTAAAAGTTGGGAAGCGGCTGGAAATAAAATTACCTGGGATATGGTTCCTTATGATGTTCAGCTTCTCGGCGGAATTGTGCTTCATCAAGGCAAGATTGCAGAAATGGCAACCGGCGAAGGTAAAACTCTTGTTGCTACGCTGCCGATTTATTTGAACGCGCTTACCGGCCGCGGCGTTCATCTTGTTACAGTGAACGATTACCTTGCAAAACGCGACAGCGAATGGATGGGCGAGATTTATAAATTCCACGGGCTTACCGTCGGCTGCATTCTCAATACCATGGATTCCGAGCTACGTTCAAAAATTTACCAGTGCGATATTACTTACGGGACCAATAATGAGTTCGGTTTCGATTACCTGCGTGATAATATGGCAAGCGAAAAAGCTTTCTGCGTTCAGCGCGGGCATAATTATACAATTGTAGATGAAGTCGACTCTGTATTAATTGACGAGGCCAGGACACCGCTTATAATTTCCGGTCCTGTCGGTACTACGGAACATAAATTCGACGAGATGAAACCTCGTGTAGAAAGATTGTTTAGAAAACAGGCCGGCCTGGTAGCAACAATAATTAAAGAAGCCGAGAACCTGCTCGCAACAGGAGATGCAAAAGACAGAGATCAGGCGGGTGTAAATCTTTTACGCGCGTCGAGAGGATTTCCTAAGAACAAAGCTCTTGTAAAATTTCTTTCGGAACCAGAAAATAAAAAGCTACTTCAAAGAACCGAACTTGAATTTCTGCGCGAAAACGCAAAAAGGATGCCCGAGATTGACGAAGAATTATATTACGCCATCGATGAAAAACAAAATCAAATTGATCTTACAGAAAAGGGTCGGGAGGAACTTGCGCAAGGATCTTCCGAAGGAAAAGAATTTTTTGTACTGCCGGATCTGGGAACTGAAATAAGTAAAATTGAAAATGAAGAAGGGCTCTCAACCGAGGTAAAAGTAAGAAGAAAAGACGAACTGTATCACATTTACTCGGAAAGATCGGATCGTATTCATACTCTTAACCAGCTCTTAAAAGCCTACACTCTTTTTGAGAAAGATGTCGAATATGTTATTACCGAAGACGGCAAGATTGCCATAGTTGACGAGTTTACCGGTCGTGTTTTGCCGGGCAGAAGATATTCCGACGGACTACATCAGGCAATTGAAGCAAAAGAAAGCGTCAAAGTTGAACGTGATACGCAAACGTTGGCAACAATCACACTTCAAAATTATTTTCGCTTATATAAAAAAATTGCCGGTATGACGGGTACAGCGGAAACGGAAGAGGGGGAGTTCTACGAAATTTATAAATTGGAAGTTGTGGTAATTCCCACAAATAAACCCGTTGTGCGTGATGACGAGGACGATGCTATCTACAGAACAAAACGTGAAAAGTATGCCGCGATTTTAGATAAGGTAAAAGAACTTAGAGAACAACAACGCCCTGTTCTTGTTGGTACTACGAGCGTTGATGTTTCCGAGACAATAAGTAGAATGTTGAAGCGCCAGGGAATTCCGCACAATGTATTGAACGCAAAACAGCATCAGCGGGAAGCGGAGATTGTCGCATTTGCCGGTCAACCGGGCGCGGTTACAATCGCAACCAACATGGCCGGTCGTGGTACGGATATTAAGCTGGGTTCCGGCGTAAAAGAAAACGGCGGTTTGTATATACTAGGTACGGAACGTCATGAAGCGCGGCGTATCGATCGTCAGTTGCGAGGCCGTTCCGGCCGTCAGGGCGATCCCGGTACTTCAAAGTTTTTCATTTCGCTCGAAGACGACTTGATGAGACTTTTCGGAAGCGATAGAATAACAAGCGTTATGAGTCGTATGGGTATGGAAGACGGGGAGGCAATCCAGCATCCGTTAATAACCCGCTCGGTGGAACGTGCCCAGAAAAAAGTCGAGGAAAACAACTTTGCTATTAGAAAACGTCTTCTGGAATACGACGACGTTATGAATCAGCAGAGAGAAGTTATTTATGCAAGAAGACGCCAGGCGTTGGAAGGTGAACGCCTTAAGAGCGAGGTCTTTGATTATCTCGAAGAGTTTATTCAAAGCATAGTAGATAAATATTACGATGATTTTAACGTAGATAAAATTCACGAAGAAATTTTGCAGAATCTTCTTGTTGATATCAAATTTGACGCGCAAACCCTTGACCAAATTGGTAAGGACGGTGTAACGGCTAAAATTCTTGAAGCGGCGGAAGAATTTTACAAAAGAAAAGAAGAAATGCTCGGCGCGGATTTAATGGCAAGACTGGAAAGATATGCCGTGTTGAGTGTTATAGATGAAAAGTGGAAAGAGCATCTGCGCGAGATGGATGATCTTAAAGAA
>JAKAHQ010000439.1 GCA_021814855.1 Bacteroidota bacterium
CTTCCGGCTTTGATCAAAAAGAAATCTCCGTGACCGTGATAGCAACCCTCGAACTTGATAATTTTTTCTTTACCGGTATAGCCGCGCGCCGCGCGAACCGCGCTCATGGTCGCCTCGGTGCCGCTGTTAACCATTCTAACAACTTCAACAGATGGTACAAGCTCGGTAATCAATTTTGCCATCTTCACCTCAATTTCCGTAGGTGCGCCAAAACTTGTTCCGTTATCTATTGCCGCTTTCAAAGCATCGATGATAAAAGCCGGGTTGTGCCCAAAAATGTGCGGACCCCAACTGCCGATATAATCTATTAGTTCGTTGCCGTCAACATCGTACATCTTCGAACCGATTCCCTTTGCCATGAACAAAGGATTTCCTCCGACCGACTTAAACGCGCGTACCGGTGAATTAACTCCGCCGGGAATATATTTTTTTGCTTCGCCGAACAAATTTTCACTTTTAGTTATATTCATTTTACTTCCGTTAAATTTAATATTACCATTTTCCAAAATAACTAAGCAAAAATAGACATTAATCTTTTTATTGGAAACAGATTATAAGCAAAGATGACGCGTCTAATTCTTAACTTTGCGCTGAGAAATATTGAACAAGCTTGAGGCAACTATGGAAATTAAAGATGTTCCTTTTACCGTTGTAGATTGGGATAAAGTTGAACCGGAAGAACACAGCGGAGAAAAAGGTAAAGCGATTTGGAAAGTATTTAAGGAAGGAAATATTCGTGTGCGAATGGTAGAATATACACCGGGCTATATTGCAGATCACTGGTGTAAGAAAGGCCATGTTATTTTAGTGCTCGAAGGAGAGATGACTACGGAATTAAAAGACGGCAGAGAATTCATTTGCATGAAAGGATGTTCGTACCAGGTTGATGATTTCGACGGTGAGCACCGCACGCATACTGAAACCGGCGTTAAATTATTTATTGTAGATTAAATTTTTGGGAGAGAAATGATTCACAAAATTACCGGCAAACAGCACAACTCCAAATTATGTTTTGTATGCGGATTGAAAAACAAATTTGGCATTCACGCTCATTTTTACATAACGGAGAATAAGGAACTGATCGCATTATTTACTCCGTCGGAAGAACACCAAAGTTATCCGGGAAGACTTCACGGCGGAATTGCCTCGGCCATATTGGATGAAACAATCGGCAGGGCAATATTAAATAGTTACGAAGAAGAAGTTTGGGGTGTGACGGTTGATCTGAATGTAAAATTTAAGAAGCCGATTCCGTTGAATGAGGAGTTAAAAGTGATCGGCAGAATAACCAATGAGAACAGCCGTATGTTCGAAGGGACAGGAGAGATCGTTCTTCAAAACGGCGATGTGGCCGTATCGGCTTCCGGAAAATATTTGAAGGTGCCACTTGAAAAGATTACTGATTTTGATAAGGAAGAAAACGAATGGCGAATCGTAGAGCTGGAATCAGATCCAAAAGAAATTGAATTATAACGGCATCATTTTATCGATTTGAGATTCGGCGAAGAAATAATTATTCCAATAAAAATAACGAGCAGCAAAATCGAATTTATCAATATTGCCGCCGGCGATCCCCACAACTGAGCAAGTAGTCCGATTAGCAAAGCACCTATCGGCATTGTGGCAAAAAAAGCAAAGCTGTAAATAGCCATTACTCTTCCGCGGAATTCTTCATCAACTATAGTTTGAATTATCCCGTTAGACAAATTGTTGATTGCAATCAGTGCGGCGCCGATTCCAACAAGAAAAAGAAAGGAGAACATGAACGACCTATTTAGTGAGAACAGCAACATTAAAAGCGGCATTGTAATCATGCCGAGAACAAGAAACTTCCCGCGTTCCATATACTTGCTTGAATATGCTATTATGAGTGAACAAATTACCGCGCCGATCCCTCGAGCGGTTTGAAGTAGTCCGTTTGTAGTAGCATCTCCGTGAAGAATTTTTACCGCCCAGGCCGGGAACAGTGTTGTTAGACTAATTCCTAAGAGACTAACGAAACCTACGATCAGCATTATCATTAATATTGTTTTTTGTTTGCGAAGATAACGCACCCCGTCAATCAGATCATGCGAAACAGACTTAGTAGGTTGAGTTTTTAACTGCGCATCAAACTTCATCCTTAAGAGATTGTAAATCACGGCAAGAAAAGAAATCCCGTTGATTGTGAAGCACCATGCCGGTCCGGTAACAGCGTAAGTAATTCCGGCTACAGCAGGTCCAACAGCAGCTGCGCTATGGAACATTGTAGAATTGAGTGCGATGGCATTTATCAAATCTTTTCTATCGACCAATTCATTGACAAACGCTTGCCGTGCGGGCGCGTCGAACGCGTTGGCAACTCCAAGCAGAAATGCCAGCAGTATAATATGCCATGGTTGTACAATATGCGTGAAAGTTAAAAATGCAAGTATGAACGCGAGTATCATCATAACCGTTTGAGTTATGACAAGGATTGTTCTTCTCGGAAATCTATCGGCAATGGCACCGGCATAAACCATAAAAAGCCAGGTAGGAATGCCGGTAGCAAATCCAACATAACCGAGAAATACCGGTGAGTGAGTCAATTCGTAAATGAAAAATCCTTGCGCTGTGGTTTGCATCCAAGAACCGAACAATGAAATTATTTGTCCCGTAAACCAAAGCTTGTAATTGGGATGTTCGAGTGAAGCGAAAGTCTGTTTTAGATTAAACCTTTTCTTTGGTTCTATTATGACTAAAGAGTTCTGATCTCCCTCCGTAGAAGTAACCGGATGATCTTCGGAAATATTATCCATAAATGAAATTATAAAAAATGAA
>JAKAHQ010000440.1 GCA_021814855.1 Bacteroidota bacterium
TAAATACGAACCCGTCTCCGGCGCGTCGAATTTTCTTAAGCAGTTCGCAATAGACAGTTTAACTATAGATAACCAGCAGAAAATATTTGAAACTAAATACGCGCCGCAGGTGAATTTATTTTTCAATACCGGCTTAAACGCGGTTGAGCTCGAAGGCATTCAAAGGAAATTTGGTTTGAGCGCGGGAATAAATTTTTCGCTCCCGATTTACGACGGCAGCCAGAAAAATTTAGCACTGCAACAAACCGAAATATCGCTCAAATCAATTGACGCTTACAAAGAAAATCAAATTGTAACCTTGATCAATAAAACGGCGCAGGCAAAAGCCGGAATAGACTTCTTCAAAAAGAATTTGAAAAATATATCGGAACAGATAGAGAGTTACGGACAGCTTATGAAGCTTGCCCGCGCAGAACTGATGCAAGGGCAAAGATCTATGACGGATTATATCGTGCTTATCCGTAACTACCTTCAGATGAAAAAAAATTTTGTGGAAACGGAAAACAATTATCAGCAGGCAATAAATCAATACAACTATTGGAACTGGTAGGATGAACTACAAAAAATTTGTGATAACTGCTTTAGCAACTTTAACATTTGGATCTATACTGTTAAATTCTTGCGGAAAACCGGATGAACATAATAACGGCGAAGAATCGAAAGGGATAGAAATTGCCGTAGAAAACCCGGTTAGGACAAAGTTAACAGAATACACCGACTTAAATGCGAACACGGCTTATCTTAAGCAGGAAATTGTACGCGCAACTTTTCAGGGATACATAGATAAGGCATTCAAAAACATCGGCGATAAAGTTAAACAGGGAGATGTTTTGTTTTTGATAAGAACAAAGGAAGCCGATGCGACAATAAATCTCTCCGATTCCGGCGTAAGAAAATTTGACGGTTCGGTAAAAGTAACCGCGAGAACGGACGGAATTATTACACAGCTCGATCATCAGACGGGAGATTACGTTGCCGACGGCGACCAGCTCGCAATGATAGTCGATCCTCAATCGTTAAGAATTATGCTCGAAGTGCCTTTTGAATATTCCAGTTCGATCAACTCGAACGATTTGTTCACGATACAACTTCCGGATGGAAAAGATTTTAATGCGCGTGTTGATAAAAAAATACCATCTATTGACCCTTCGGCTCAAACACAAAAATATATTTTGAAAGTAGATTCCCAACTTGATCTTCCGGCAAATTTAAATGTAAATGTTAAGGTGCCCGTAAAAAGCATTAACGATGCGCTTGCCGTACCCAAAGCTGCTGTGATGACTAACGAAACTCAAACTGAATTCTGGATTATGAAAATGATGAACGACAGCACGGCTGTAAGAGAGAATATCAAAAAGGGGATAGAGACAGACAGTCTTGTGCAGGTGGTCGATCCTAAAATAAATCTTAACGATAGATTTATTACAGAAGGCGCATACGGTCTGCCGGATACGGCTAAAGTATTTATCCAGACAAAAACCGGCGGTGCGGCAAAAACAAAATGAAAAAATTTTATACTGAATATAAAGGTCCAATTGCGGCAATTTTGGTTTTCATTATTCTCGGCGGGGCATACGCGTTAACAAATCTGCAGACGAGTCTTTTCCCGGATATAACATTTCCGAAAATTAAAATCATTGCAGACATTGGCGAGCAGCCCGTTCATAAAATGATGCTCACCGTTACGGTTCCGCTTGAAAACGCGATAAAGAAAGTGCAGAACCTAAACATACTTCGAAGCACAACGTCGAGAGGCACCTGCGAAATATCCGCTTTTATGCAATGGGACACAGATATAGATTTGGCCAAGCAGAGAATTGAGGCGCAGATAAATTCAATTAAGGATCAGCTTCCCGCCGGAATAAATATAACGGTTGAAAAGATGAATCCCTCAATTCTCCAGGTGATGGGTTATTCTCTTGAAGGAAGCGGTCAAAGCGAAATTGAGCTTAGGCAGTTAGCCGAATATACGGTTAAACCGTACCTTTCCCGCGTGGACGGAATTGCCGAAATTGCCGTCATCGGCGGAAAGGTAAAAGAGTATCACGTTGAACTCGATCCGGTAAAAATGAGCGCGCTCGGAATTACTCCTCAAAATGTGGCGGGTGTTCTCTCTCAAAGCAACTTCATTACGTCCAACGGATACCTATCCGATTACAACAGATTGTATTTAAGTGTTACGGACGCGTCGATAGACAACATCGACAAACTTGAAAACACAATTATTAAAAGCACTTTGCAAAGAGCCGTACGGTTAAAGGATATTGGAAAAGTTGAGGTAGCGGCAAAAAAAGAATACATAAAAATTAACGCCAACGGCAAGGATGTGCCGCTTATTGCCGTGATGAAGCAGCCCAACGCAAATCTTATTTCGGTTTCCAATGAGATAGAGGCAAGAGTAAGCGAGCTTAACAAAACGCTTCCGCACGGTGTTAAACTTGTTCCTTACTATATCCAATCGCAGTTTGTCAACGATGCAATAAGAAGTTTGAAAGATGTATTATGGATCGGTCTTCTTCTGGCAATTGTTGTCACGATTTTCTTCTTGAGATCCGTTAAAGCCAGTTCGGTTGTTTTGATAACGATACCGGTAACGCTTTCTCTTACGTTGCTGATACTCTATATAGCAGGATACACTTTTAATATAATGACAATCGGCGCCATTGCGGCGGCAATAGGACTGATAATTGACGACGCTATTGTTGTAGTGGAACAAATTCACCGCACTCACGAAGAGCACCCGGAAGAAAACAGCTTTCAGCTTGTCAACGAGGCGATAAGATATTTATTCCCTGCGAT
>JAKAHQ010000441.1:0-1863 GCA_021814855.1 Bacteroidota bacterium
GGTTTAAATTCGCTTCATCCTTTCAACCCGGAAGAAAAAATAATTGAGTACATGATATAACAACAACTCTCGTTTCCACCGCTTCAATTTCGGTGAACGAGGAGGTAAGTTAAATTGGAGATACAATGAACCTCTCGAAGACAATGCAGGAATACTTTAACGAACTCTCATCGAATTCTCCTACTCCAGGTGGTGGGAATGTTGCGGCCGTTTGCGGCGCTTTATCCGCCAGCTTGGGTACAATGGTATGCAACTTAACAATCGGTAAAAAGAAGTATGCCGAAGTTGAGACAGAGATGATCAGCGTGAGAGAAAAATTGGAATCGTTCCAAAAAAATTTTTTCATGCTTGCTGAAAAAGATAATTCCGCTTTCGATAAGGTCATGGAAGCATTCAAGCTGCCAAAAGAAAGCGATTCTGAAAAAGAAATCCGCGCCAGGAAAATTGAAGAGGCCACTCTTGGAGCCGCCGCAGTTCCATCAGATGTAATGAATGCCTGCGCAGAAATTATACCGCTTTTAAAAATTGTGATCGAAAAAGGAAATCGAAATTCGCTCTCTGACGCCGGTGTTGCAGCTTCGTTAATTCAAACGGCTGCTAAATCCGCTTATCTTAATGTATTGATAAACTGTGCGTCGCTTTCCAACCAGACAATTGCAAATGAAATTAGAAAACGCGCCGAAATCCAGATCGAGGATATTTCACGCCAAACCGAATTGCTTATTCACCAGCTTATCAAATCGATTTCGATAGCATGATTCAATTTTTGAAAACAAACGGGCTATCTTTTAATTCTGATTCAGCGTTGGAAATATTTAAGTTATTCCGGTTAAAACAGACGGCGCTCATCATACTCTTGATGTTGTTTTTAATTCATCCTATTAACGCAGAAGCGCAAAAAGTTAAAACCGGCATCGATGTACTCGAATCGGAAAATTTTAGTTTGCTGACGGGAAAAAGAGTCGGACTTATAACAAATCATACCGGCGTAAATTCCAAATTAGTCTCAACTCTCGATCTTTTCAAATCGGCAAAAAATTTTAAGCTTGCCGCAGTATTTTCTCCGGAACACGGATTACGAGGCGATATAGGCGCCGGACAAAAATACTCGGACGGCAACGATACTTCCAACGGAATAAAGTACTATTCGCTTTACGGAGCTACGCAAAAACCTACAAAGGAGATGCTTGCCGGGATTGATGTTCTTGTTTACGATATACAGGATACCGGAATTCGAAGTTACACTTACATAAGTACACTCGGCTTGGCAATGGAAGCCGCGGCAGAAAATAACGTGGAGTTTGTAGTTCTCGACCGCCCAAATCCTCTTGGCGGTATGCGCATTGAGGGCAATCTTGCAGAAGATGATTTCATTTCCTTTGTGGGACAGTTTAAAATTCCTTACGTCTACGGTCTTACCTGCGGCGAACTTGCGCAGCTGTTAAACAACGAAGGCCTTCTTGCTGACGGCGATAAATGCAAACTTACCGTTGTAAAGATGAAAGGATGGTTCCGTGGAATGAATTACCGCGATACCGGTCTTATTTGGGTGCCTCCGTCACCCAATGTTCCAATGCCGGAAACCCCCGCTTACATGGTAGCGACCGGCATTTTAGGCGAGCTTGTGACGGTTGGTATCGGGATAACGTACACGCTCCCCTTTCAAACATTTGCGGCGGAATGGATCGATGCCGATACTCTTGCAAAATACATGAACGCTTTAAATCTGCCCGGTGTAATTTTCAGGCCGATATCTTATAAACCGCTTTACGGTATGTGGGAAGATAAAATTCTTAACGGCGTGCAAATTCAGTTAACGGATCCGGCCAAACTTAATTTGATGGAGCTGCAGTTTTTTTTCAT
>JAKAHQ010000441.1:1873-2793 GCA_021814855.1 Bacteroidota bacterium
AAAGGTTTTTGGTGAAGGACATAGACGGCTATCTTTACAAAGATACTGCCGCTTTTAGAAAATTATCTTTGAAATATTATTTGTATTGATAGAAATCCTAATTCTTATCGAATGGAATTGCGATGTCTCCTACCGGCCATCTTGCCCTTAGGTTGAGCGTATCGCGATAAAATTTAAATTCCTCCGAATAACTAAACGGCTTCACTTTTCCAAAATCATATTTATCGTTTTTATTCCGATCGAGATAACCCCAGATAATATATTTACCCGGAACAACTTTTTTGAAATCGAAAGAATTTTTGCTGCTTAACTTTTGCGAATAAGTTTTATTCTCTCTAACCACCGGTTGAAGCATCACTACAACATTATTTGTATCCTCTCCGCTTACTGTTCCGGAAGCCCCGCTGAAATCAAGTTCATTAGCTGTTGTGAACTTGAATTTGAAAAGCGAATCGATGCTGTTGCCGGCAACATCGCGGAAATTTTTGAAATCAATTTGAAGCGAATAATCGGTGCTCTGCTTCAGCTTTGTATTCAACAATACTTTAAATGAAGCGTCGTCAATTCTATCAAGCGTACTTGGGACTATGTTCTGTTTCAAATCCTCCGCCTTTACTTTTTCCTTTAAGACATTAAGATCGACGGCATCGTTAAATTTTAAAACCAGTTCCGGATCATCCAGGTCTACCTTCCCTTCCGGCAAATTACCTTGAAGCGATAGAGGTTTCAATTTTACCGTATCGCGGTCAAGTTTGGGAAGAAAAGAAATTTTTTCGAATCCGGAATAATTATTCTGGAGATCGGGAATGCTGTCGGCGGTTAATTCCCATGAACCTTTTTCATTTAAGGAATCCGTAATCACCAAATAAAACTGGTTGGGCTTACCATCGCCTTTGAAAAAATATTTTGGTAAAATTTTC
>JAKAHQ010000442.1 GCA_021814855.1 Bacteroidota bacterium
TCTAAAATATAATCATGCGGCGGGGAAAGAATTGCCGGGCTTAACCATACGCCGGCAAAAAGAAAAAGAATTGTTCTTAACAAAAGTTGAAATGTAAAATGAATATTGACCTTGACCCGGAAGAAATACCGAATGTTGATGATCTCGAAATAAAAGATGAACAGTTAACCAAACCAAAATTGGAGAATAAAATGTCAGAAGTAAACGGAACACCAGTATTAACCGATAAACCGGGACTGCAGTTCGGCATCGAAGAAACCAAAGACGTTGTAAAGTTCGGAACGTCTTTAGCAAATGCAATTATCACTGCGCTTAAAGACGGCAAGATTGGCTTAACCGATCTTCCGGCTTTTGTTGCGCCGTTAACAAAACTGCCCGCGGCTTTAAGCGGTATTGCAAATGTTCCGGCGGAGCTTAGCGACTTAACGGAACTTGAAATGCAAGAACTGCGCGAGGCGGTCCAGAATGATCTTGAAGTTGACGATGCAAAGGCAAAAGTAATTGTTGATAAATCTATCAACGTGCTCTATGCTATTTACGGATTAGTAAAAGAAGTTCAACAATAATTGTTGGGGCTGGGCATGTCCAGCCCTTACGGAAAAGCAATGGGAGATTGAGATGCAAAACGAAATTTCCATAAGTAAAAAAGTTAAGGCACTTAGAACTGCCAATCCGAAAATGACGGATGAAGTTGCTTGCGTTTTATTAGGTGTTACGCAAGAGCAATTACGGAATGATAGACGCAAAGAGGCGGACGCAGCGGGAAAATTTTTCTCCGATATGTTCGCATTTAACAGTTTTATGAATCAATAATTGTCGGGGCTGGACGTGTCCAGCCCTTACGCGGTGACAGAAATGCCGGAAGAGAAGAAAAAAAATATTTGGTATTGGCTGGGTAACGCGGCGGTGGGTTTAACCGGCATCGCGATTACTTATTCCGATAAAATTCTTCCAAAAGTTTTTCCAGACCATACCGTTGTAAGCCAACTCGCAATTCCGATATCCGTCGGATTAAAATTTTTATGGGATAGCTGGAAATACCGGAAGGGAACAATTTCTCCGCAAGGCAAAACGTTATTGGATAAAGTTTCCGATAAAATAACCGGGACGTACAATTCAAAAAATAAAGATTTACCAAGCGGTCTATCCGCAAAAGAGAATTCTATTAACGAAAATGCGGAATAATAATGGGATTGCTGGATATTCTCGGAGGACTTGTTGTGATTTTGGTTTCTGCAATTGGGTGGTTTTTCAAGGAAAAGATGAAACATATAAAAGAAGATATTGCCGAATTAAATGAGAAAAATGAAGCGCGGGATAAAAAGATTAATGAAGTGCAATTTAATTATTTGAATCGTTTCGAGGAGGTAAAAGATTTGATAAGCGGCAATCATATAAAAACGCTGGAAGCAATTAACTCTATCAAAGTTTCAATCGCTTCCTCCGCTCCAAAGACAAGAATGAAATTCAAAAAATAAAAAGGTGAAATTATGGCATTCCGAAGAGTGGGCATTGACCAAATAGTCTTTTGCAAAAAAGGCACATTGCTGGCCGTATTGCCGGCCACGCCGACAAACGTTATCGCGGGCGGGTTAAGAGGCAAAACTAAACTAACAATTAAGGATGTCGGTAATAATGATGAATCGCGCGGGCGGTTTATGGAAATCGGCAAACTATTCACGTTAGACGAGACTCCGCTTTACCAGCCGAGTCTGTTGAATTTAATGAACATCATTTCTCAATACTTACCGGATGGCGGCGCCGACGCGGAAATTAAAATGCGCCCGCAATCCAGCGGCGTGGATGGCGGATGTTTCCAGTTCAGCGGCGCGGGAACAACGAACCAGCATCTTGGAATTGGTTTTAAGTACGAACTCAGCAAGAAGCGGCGCGCGCTGTTGATTAAAGGAATGCTGCAGCTTAATCCAACTCTTGCGGCAGCGTTAGTTAATGCTGCTGATAGCAACACGCCGGTAACATTCAGCGGCGTTACAAATTACGGAATTGATGAGACCAAGCGCAGATTTCCTTGGATCAATTTCACGAACAGCATTTTCGGCTATAATGAAATACTCGATTACTCTCTTATACTCGAATCCGTTAAAGACAGCGAAAACGATTTGAACGAGAGAGAAATTTCTCAAATGGTCAAAGCGACTTTGACTTACAAATTTAATTCCGCAACAATTGCGAATCTAGTTTCAAGAATGGCGGAAGCCGAAGGTCTCGCGATAAATTTCCAAGAAGACACGTCCGCGGCAAGCGCTACTTACGAAAAATTTGTATTCAATCAGTACGTGCTTCATAAAGAAGCCACGGCGGAATTGGGTGATGACGTTGGTAATGACACGCTGGTTTATTCCGGTTTAATCCCGATTGGAAATATTTCTGCGGCTTACACGGCGTTAGTCGGCGGCGGTACAAGCGCGGATGGAACTGAAGGCGGAACGATAACTTTTAGTAATTAGCTTTCAGCAGTCGGCGTTCAGCTTTCAGTTAAACTGATTGCTGAATGCTGACGGCTGATTGCCCAAAATGGAGTTTTGAAATGGAATATGCTTTAAGAATCTACAAAGACAACGGCGAGTTGAAAACTGTTTTAACTACGCGCCTCGGTTTGAAATGTAATGAAGGGGGAGTGTTTGAAACGGATTTAAGTCAATACAACGGGTTGAAATTCACGCTTTACAATATTACAACGCAGAAAGAAGTAAAGAGCGGAATCATTGGCGAACAAAAATCGGAGCCAGCAGATGCCGGAGAATGAAAAAATTTACGAAATCGGCGGGAAG
>JAKAHQ010000443.1:0-1745 GCA_021814855.1 Bacteroidota bacterium
TATTGGCGGTTCTATCCCGTTCAATTCAATTATAATATTATCTATTTGCAGACCAACAATCGAGGCGAGAACATGTTCTACTGTATGAACTCGCGCGGTGCCGAGTCCGAGCGTTGTACCTCTTGATATATCTACCACAAAGTCGGCATTGGCAGGAATTTCGGGTTTGCCGCCGAGGTCGACTCTAACAAATTTTATCCCCGAATTTTCCGGAGCCGGTTTGAAAGTCATTGTGCAGGATGTTCCGGTATGCAACCCGATTCCGGAAAGAGAAACCGGCTTGCCAATAGTGCGTTGAAGTTCTAACATCAGTTTCCTTTTGATTCAATTTCAGAAATTTTCCGTTCCAAAAATGCAATTTTTTCTTCTAATTTTTTAATCTTTTCTGAATACTCCGGAAGATTTCTGATATGCGCCTCCCGTCTGAAAGCGTCTTTCCATTCGATAGCCGGGGCACCGAAATATTTTCCCGGTTTTGTAATGGATTTGGAAACGCCGGATTGTGCTGCTATCATAACATTGTCTGCAATTTCGGAATGACCTATAATTCCTACCTGTCCGCCGAACATGCAATTCTTTCCTACCTTAGTGCTGCCGGCAATTCCTGTTTGCGCGGACATAACCGTGTTTTCTCCAACTTCAACATTGTGAGCTATTTGAATTAAGTTATCGAGCTTAACGCCTTTCCTAATAATTGTAGATCCCATCGCCGCACGGTCGATGGAAACATTTGAGCCGAGCTCGACATCATCTTCAAGAATTACATTTCCAATCTGCGGCACTTTTTTGTAGACCCCCTGCGCATCTGGAATGTAACCAAATCCGTCAGAGCCGACGACTGTACCGGAGTGAATTATTACATTATTCCCTATAACGCAATTCTCCCGTACGGAAACGTTGGGGTAAAGAAGGCAGTTGCTGCCGACTTTAACATTTTTCAAGAGCACTGTGTTGTGATAAACAATTGTATTATCGCCTATCTTACAGCCTGCTTCTATAACTACATTTTTGCCAACTGCAACATTGCTGCCTAATTGCGTTGCCGGATCGATTGATGCGGAGGGATCAATTCCCTTAAGATTAATTTTCGGCTGAAGGAATGTAATGATAATTTGCTGGAGGGCTACGTTTGGATTTTTAACTTCGATGTAGCTTATGTCTTCTCTAATTTTTTTGAAATCAGGTGCTATTAAAACCGCTGCTGCTTTTGTTGTGCCGAGGAATTTTTCGTAGGCGGGAAGGTATAAGAATGTAAGATCGTTTTTTCCGGCTTCCTCTATTTTAGCAATGCCTGTAATTTCAATTTCCGGATTGCCAATAACAGCACCGCCGACTAAGTCGGCGGCTTCTTTCAATTTTATTTTCATATACTCTCATTTAAGTTTATCAAGCACAAGGTTTGTAACGTCGTATTGATCTTTCGCATACAAAAATAACATTTGCCCGCTTCTATCAAAAATAAAATCATAATCGTTTTCTTTGGCAACAGCAGCAATTGCAGTAAAAACCCTGTTTTGAATCGGCTTCATCAAATCTTCCTGCTTTTGAAAGAGCTCTCCTTTAACGCCGAATTTATCCTGCCTGTATTTTGAAATTTGATCTTCGGTCTGAACGAGATCTTTTTCAATTTCGGCACGCTTTTGCTCGCTTAGAATCAGCTTGCGTTTATCGTAATCGTCGTATTTGGATTTCCAGGAAGCTTCCATCTTGGAAAGTTCTTCCTGCCATTCTTTAATTTGCGCGTC
>JAKAHQ010000443.1:1755-2761 GCA_021814855.1 Bacteroidota bacterium
TTGGGTGTCCTGGTATTCGGGGAGCTGTTTCATAATGGCGTCGCTGTCAACGTAACCGATCTTTAACTGCGCGTGTAAAACCGACGCAAACAAAACACAAATTACAGATACTGCTATTCCGATCTTTTTCATGATTTTATTTCCGGTAATTATTATTTACCTCTTTTTAAGCGATCGAGAACCTTGTAAGTAATATCGAACTGCGGATCCGCATGTAAAAGCACTACGTCTCCCGCCTTATCGAAAACGAATTGCATTCCTTCTTCCTTAGAAATTTCGTCGATTGCTTTGAAGATTTTTTCTTTAACTGGCTTCATCATCTGATCTTGTTTTTGAAAATATTCGCCGTTTGGCTGCGAAAATTTTTGATCTTTGTACTGCTGAAGTTGTTGATCCTTTTGTGCAAGATTCTGCTGAACTTTTTGAAGCTCATCCTTTTTCATGGTTTGAGCTTGTTTTTGATAATCGGTATAAGATTTTTGCAAATCGGTTGTCATGCTGTCTACTTCTTTTTTCCATTTTGCAACAAAACCGTCCAGATCGCTTTTTGCTTTAATCGCTTCGGGGTACTGAGCAAGAATAACTTCCGAATCCACGTAGCCGATTTTTAACGGAGCGTTTTGTGTTTGTGTTGTTTGAGCAAAAGCTGCTGTCGAAAATAGGATTAGTGCAAATATTATAACTCTTTTCACTTGTTACCTCTAATTATTGAATGTTAAAAACCTTTACCGAACTGGAAGTGGAATATCCACTGCGGATTTTGACCGTCTACGCTTCTTCGGTCGAAACCGTAGCCGTAATCGAATCCTATTAAGCCAATAGGATTTAACAAAATTCTGGCGCCTACACCCGCGCTTCTTTTTAAGTCGAATAAATTTGTATTCTTCATATCATAATAAACATTACCGGCTTCAAGAAACGCAAGTAAATAAATTGGAATCGGCTCTCTTGCAAGTTGTACTCTAAACTCGGAAGTAAATTTAGCCATTACGCTGCTTCCAAGCAC
>JAKAHQ010000444.1 GCA_021814855.1 Bacteroidota bacterium
ATTGGAACACAGTTGTTAGCTATCAAAAAGGAAATTACGTTGTAATCGACAGCGAACTTGATAAAGTTGTTTCCGTTCAGACTTCAAATTCGTTATTAAGAAATTGGAAATATGTAGAAAAAGAAACTGGCATTAAAAGTTACGATGGATATGCGCTTATTCCGAAATTCAAAGTTTTGACGCGGGCAAAGTTAACGCCGGATAAAGCTCACTTTGTGATGTACGATAAGAACGAAGACCTGGCAAAAAAGTGGGACCAGTACACAAACGATTTAATTAATATTTGCAAACCGAGGACTAAGCTCAGTTCGAACATAATTACATTTTCCGAATTTCTTCGGCGCAACGAAGATAATCTTGTGCGCCGCGTTGCAAACTGGCACGGCGAGCCGACATTTTCCGAATTAAAAAAAATTTTAACAAATATGAAATTCATTGCGGAAGTTTATGATTTAATTGTACCGGAAGACGACGAGAAACGCGCGGCTATAGATATCGCCTCGATACTAATGATGTACTCTTGCGGTAAATACGGCATGAACCCGATTTATTAATCGTTATGCCGGCAAAAACAGCTCCCGTTAATTTAAAGCGAAATAACAATGAGACACCCGAATATACTTCAAAGAGAAAACACGGCGCTTTTGGTAATAGACATACAGGAAAAAATTCTTCCCGTAATTTTTGAACACGAGCGTGTTGTAGAAAACGCCTTAAAGCTTGTCAATGGTTTTAAAACCATGAATGTTCCTATTTTTTATACGGAGCAGTATCCAAAAGGATTGGGACACACCGAAAGCAAAATTAAATCCGCTCTTCAGGGAATAGAAGCTATTGAGAAGATGAGTTTCAGCTGTTACGGAGCCGGAAATCTTTTTGAGATTCTTGAGAAAAATAATATAAGCAAGGTGGTTGTATGCGGCGTAGAGAGTCATGTTTGCGTCATGCAGACTGTTTTAGATTTGCTTGAGGAGGAATTCCAGGTTTTTGCAGCGGCGGACGCTATGTCTTCCCGAAGAAAATTCGATTATGAAATTGCTTTGAGAAGGATGGAAAAGAACGACGCGGAAATTACGCTTACCGAATCTATATTGTTCGAAATGCTTAATGTTTGCGGTACGGATGAGTTTAAAACAATTTCGAAGCTTGTGAAATAAGTAAAATAATGTTTTAATTATTTCTTGTGTTTCTTCGGATACTCGAATAAAATAATTTTTCCGCAGTGTCTTTCGGTTTCTTTCCACGAGTTAATTTTTAATTCCAACCCGGTTACGGCGCAGGTAGGCATATCCGTAACAAATTGATCTCCGAGCAAGTTAACGAAATTCGAGATACCGGGATTATGCCCGAAGAGCATAACACATTTTACATCGTCAGGAATTTCGCGCACAACTTCCGTAAGCTCTCTCATAGTCGCTTCGTATATTCTCTCTTCTTCCAAAATATTTTCAGATTCGTAATGAAGAACCTTTGCAAATATTTTAGCAGTGGAAAGAGCGCGCACGGCAGGACTGCTCACGATTAAATCTGGTTTTATTTTTTTATCGAGAAGCGCTTTTGCAATTATTGGGGCATCGTGCTCTCCGCGATCGTTTAGAGGTCTTTCAAAATCCGTTTGGCTGCTGTCATCCCAACTCGATTTTGCGTGACGGATTAAGTAAAGTGTTTTCATTTGAGCATTCATCAATGGCACATTGGCGCCTGCATAGAAGATTGCGCCGCGAACTTAGGGCTTAAATACGGAATTCCGAGATTCAATCCGCGAAGGATAAAAAGTAAAGCGAGAATTACAGTAAGCGCAGGAATTAATTTACCAATTCGTTTTCGAAGATTTATATTAATTGATTTGCCGAGCATAGCAGCCGCAAACATTATTGGAAAAGTGCCGAGTCCGAATAATGCCATATAAAGCGCGCCGTTTAATGCTGAACCCGTAGAAAGAGCGCCTGCAATTCCTACATAAACAAATCCGCAGGGAAGCAACCCGTTTAGCAATCCTATTGTAAAAAGGGAGGTATTGTTTCGCTTCAAAATTAACAGGGCAAAATTTGTTTTAATAAACGTTGTGATTGCAACGTAAATTTTTGTTCCCGAAATTTTTGTTTTGGTTTTCCGCGGAGTAATTACATAAACTAATATTATTGCGCCAAGTATAATTGAAAGATTTTGCTGAACCCCGAATAACACCAACCTATTACCGAATAATCCGAAAAGAGCGCCCATCAATGCGTATGTTACTGCGCGGCCTAAATTATACAAGACTCGTCCGAGCAATATTTTGAACTGCGATTCCCCAACAACAGGCAGCGCAAGAACAATCGGTCCGCACATTCCAACGCAATGCACGCTGCCGACTAATCCTACTAAGAAACCGGTCCAGACTTCCATTTAATTTACCATTATAATCTTTTCGTTAAAATAAGAATTTCCTTTTGCAATCCAATCCACCTGCACTTTCCAAAGTCCTTTGGCAAGATTGTCGGTCCGAATGTATTGAGTGCGCGTGCTGTCCGGCGAAATGTTTACGGTAAAATCTTTTGTCTTATCGGAAGGGCGGTAGAGTTTTATTTTTCCTTCGTACTCGTCGGCTTTAAATATTTTTGGGAACACAAATTTCAGCGTCACCGGCTCAATTGAAATATCCAATTGTTTAGGCAGGGCCTTGGTTCTGTTCATCTTATCTATTTGATCCTGGTATCTAATTTCTTTAGCGTAATAATCGTTGGTTACAAGTCCAACGTCTTG
>JAKAHQ010000445.1 GCA_021814855.1 Bacteroidota bacterium
GTTAATCCGCCAATGGAAAACAAAACTATGAATGCCATCACCCATAAAAACGGCGGCTGCGGATCGATTGATCCCTTGTACATTGTAGCGACCCAATTAAAAATTTTAACGCCGCTTGGAAGTGCCACTAAAAAAGTAAGTAAGGAAAAAACCATGTTGCTGAAATCGCTTTGTCCGCTCGAGAACATGTGATGTCCCCAAACAAGGTAACCAATAAACGCAATCGCCAATGATGAATAAGCAATTTGTTTGTAACCGAAAATTGTTCGTCGAGAAAAAGTCGGTATGATTTCGGAAACAACCCCCATGGCGGGCAATATCATTATATAGACAGCCGGGTGGGAATAGATCCAGAACAAATGCTGATACAATACGGGGTCGCCGCCAAGCGCCGGATCGAAAATGCCTACGCCGAAAGCGCGTTCAATTATAACGAGAAGAATTGTAATTCCAATAACTGGCGTAGCGATAATTTGAATCCATGCGGTAGCATAAGTTGACCAAACAAAGAGTGGCATTTTAAACCAGGTCATTCCTTTAGCACGCAAACGATGAGTTGTGGTTACAAAATTAATTCCTGTTAGTATCGAAGAAAATCCTAAAACAAAAGCGGCAAAAATCGCGAGAGATACATTCGAACTGGAGCGAACGCTGTATGGGATGTAAAATGTCCAGCCGGTATCTATTGGTCCGCCCGGAAGAAACAAGGAAGTAAGAGCGAGTATAGCGCCGGCTATATAAATATACCACGAAAGCAAATTCAATCTGGGAAAGGCAACATCCCGCGCGCCGATCTGAATAGGCAGAAAGAAATTGCCGAATATTGCCGGTATGCCCGGAATTATAAACAGAAATATCATTATAACGCCGTGAAGCGTGAACAACGAATTATATGTTTGAGCGGTAAATATTTTTCCTCCGGGCTGCAGCAGTTCAAGTCTCATCAAAATACCGATTGTTGCGCCGACAAGGAAAAAAGTAATTATCGCGTACATATACATCAAGCCGATTCTCTTGTGATCCTTGGTTAAAAGCCACGAAAGAATACCTGAATATTTATTTGTACTCTGCTCGTAAAAAGATTTTTCCGCTTTAGGAACAGTCAAGTCGTCCAGAGCAATAGTTCCGTTAGCCATTTATTTGAACTCCTTCGTTCTTATTTTTTTTCTTTCTAAACAATAAAACGCTTAAAAATATTCCCGCTCCAACAAGAACAACAGCGCCTGTAATGCGTGTAACGTTTAAAGTATACTTATCGCCGCTGGGATCGTAGCTATAGCACATCTTAAGTACTTTTGCGATAGTAGGATTTGTCTTTCCGCTTCCGGCTTCAAGCAGCGCCATTTTCATATCGAAGGGATTGAAGTCGATTCCGAAAAGATACCGGCATATTTTTCCTTCCGGAGAAACCGCGATTAGTGTGGTTGCGTGAACAAAATCTTTTTCAGCAGGTTTATAATAGAATCCACACGCGTCCGTAACTTTTTTAACATTTGAGCTGTCGCCTGTTAAAAACAACCAGTCGTTCGGATCAAAATTTCTTTTAATAGTTTGAAGATAACTTCTCTTCCACTTCGCCGCAATTTCCGGAGTCTCATGGGGATCGAAACTTAAGCTGATTACCTGAAAATCTTTTCCCGGTTCCAACTGTAGCTTATCAATTGTCCAGGCAAGTTCCGATTGCATAGGGCTGCATAAACCCGGGCATTCATAATAAACAAGCGCGAGTATTGTCGGTTTGGTAATTATATTTTTCAACAAAACCGTTTTACCGTCGGAGGTTTGGAATTTTGTATTCAAAGGAATGTAATGACCAAGCTGTTCCTCGATACCAACTTTTACTTTTTCTTCCGGAAATGTTTGGGAAGTAAGAAGTAACAAACTTCCGAACAGGAACATCAATATTTTGCTATTAGCTACTTTCATCTATTCATTCACATTGTTGTCGATTTCAAATAATCATACAAGTTTTTCCATTCATCTTTCGACAATTCCACAACAGAAGGACGGAAGCCAGCGTTAATTGGATTAGCCATCACGTCATTAATAAACTGATCAAAATTTTGTCCGCCGTTGGATCTAATAAAAGATGTGTAAACTTTGGAAAGATTTATAGAATAAATTTTCAACTTTTGCGCTTCCGGATTATCCGGCGATGAATTCACTTTTGCCTCAAAGCTTAAATAGTTTTGCACATTCGGCGCGTTCTCTTCGGCTATTTTGCTTTCAGCCAGACTTACCGGTATCTGACTCGGGACTGTAGTAGTAGCCGAAACATTATACTGCGAATCAAGATCAATCAACTGGTCGTCAGTCACCGGAGGAAATTGAGCCATAGTTCTGATGTAAGAAATAATAGCAAATCTATCGGCGGGCGGAATATATTCGTAAGCCGACATGCCGCTTCCCTTAATTCCTTCCTGCACTGTTTTATACATTTGATCTATGTTGCGGCCGTTAATCCAGCCGGTAGTCTCATGAAAATTTCTCGGTTTAGGATTCAACATCGAACCGGCAGGCCCATCGCCCATACCGTTATCGCCGTGACATGATTTACAAGTATTGTTGAACAACTCTTTCCCCTTCGCAATGAAATCGGGAGTAGGATTTTTAACCAAGTCCAAATCAACGGCTGCCATTGTCCCGCCTTTTTTCATCGGGATTTCGGTTTTGATATTTGTGCTGTCGGGTGCGCTTACATTTTGTTCATTAAAAGAAATCTTTGTAAGATTTTTAACGAAGTA
>JAKAHQ010000446.1 GCA_021814855.1 Bacteroidota bacterium
TATCAGGTGAAAAACCGGTCATTATCGGTTTGCCGTCTATCGCCAGAACAGGAGACTGCATAACGCCCATTTCAATTATTTTTGAAATATCGGTAATGTATTCCACTTCATCTTTCATTCCCAACTCACCAACTGCCTTCTGGGTGATTTCATATAATTTCTTACAGGTCGGACAACCGCTTCCCAATACTTGAATTTTCATACGATTATTTTTTGTTTTGAATTTGTAATAATGAATTAATAATTGTTTCCCCCAAAGAAGTAAGCGAGTAAAAGACGAATAATCCTTTTTTATGATCTAAAACCAGTTTTGCATCTTTTAGATCACGCAGGTGATGAGATATTAAACTTTGGGACATGTTAACATGTTCCATCAGTTCACAAACACAATGATCTTTTTGATTAAGAATACAAAGAAGTTTCATCCGGCTTTCCTCGGCAACAAGCTTCATTAAAGGTGCAACCTCCTTTATATTTATAGCCATTTTTGAAGAAGAATCACAACAACTATATGAACTCATATTCATACAGTTTAAGGCAAAGATTAACTAATGTCAATAGATAATGATGGATTACCTTATGGTTGTATAATCGAGTCATGGTTAAGGTGGCTCAAATGTCTATCCCTCCCGAATATGAATCTTTGTTGGCTAAAATCCTCGCCTGGTTTGATTCCTTGATTTATCCCACTTGGGCTTCTCGGTATTTTCATACTACCCGCTCGGCAAAAAAAGCAAACAAGGAAAAAACATATATTCCGGGTGCTCGAGTAATTTGGAACTCATTTAGTCCCGCTCAAAAAGAAGATTGGAAATTAGCCAGAGGATATACACAATGGAGCGGTTATAATGTGTTTCTGACAGATTATTCATATCGCAAAAAGAACGGATTAACTTTGCCCGGAACTCCTTATACCACTCACCAGCTGCACGGACTAAAAATGTCTAATCCTGGCGGTGGTGAAGATACCTATTGCCGGTTACATCTTAAAGATTTAGTTGGACCGATCACCATAGATTTTTATTATAAAAAGCTTGAATATTCCGAAACTTTTGGCGAGCCTTTTAATTTGATCGCGGAAGGATTCTTCTTTGATGGAGGCTTAAACATAATGGATGAGGAAACATGGGAGGCACCTGGTGGAAATCAAGACTGGACACATGTTGTGATTAATTTGGGTGAGGCAAATAAAAAGTATTTCCACCTCATATTACAATTTTCCCTTTTAGACTATGACACGGAAATATTTCTTGATAATTTCAAAATTACAGACAGTACCGGCACTTTCTACGCCGACTGCTTTGTTAAAAAAGCTGGCAAGGAATGGGATTATCAGCCGTTCTACCGCAAACAGGGTTGGGCTTTTTATCCTTCGTTTGCGGAGCCTTTTTTCGAAGTGGTTTACTTAGACGGGTAAGGTGTTATGATAGTGATAAAACTATGCCGGACCCAATTTCTTGGTATGCTTTAGGCCGTGATGTCAATGACCCGCAAACGATTCTTGAAGCAGTGGATGAAAAAATACTCACACACAATCGTGATCCGTCAGCTCATGGACAATCGGATGAAGCCGTATATAACCACCGAATATCAATGCTCTTGGACCATGTAAATTACTCCATTTATAATATTAAACTTCATCCGGAAACAAGACCGATAAAAGCTTTTGTTGACGCCGGCGGAGCAGCCGAATTTTCAAAAATTCAAGACGCAATTGATTATGTTCATGCACTTGGGGGAGGGCGGATTTTTGTTAAAGCAGGAACCTATTATCCTAAAGATGACGTAAGTTTATATTCCGATATTCAGATTGAGGGTGAAGATCGGGATACTGTAATTTTTGATTTTGAAGACGCAGTTTATGGGTTCGAAGCGGTCGGGACTACCGGAGCTCACCTTCATAATATTAAATTGGATAATATTCAAATTACTCAAAGTGCGAAATGGGAAGACGGATGTATTTTGTTCAATTACGTTGATGACGCCGATATTGTTAATTGTAAATTTTACGATAATTTTCATTCCGGTGAATCTGCTTATTCACCGATTGTCATTGCCAGCTGTACGGAGTTAAATATTAAAGGAAATTATTGGAGCCAATCAAAAGGTGTCACGGTCGCAAATGGCGGAAGCAAAATTAATATTGAAGATAATATCAGCTGTGTACAAACGCTTTTACTTAACTTAGCAAGAAGAATATGCATTTTATTCCTAAATTTTAAAACTTCGTATCCAAAAAATAAAATAAATGCGATCTAACATCAATGTCCTGCATTATCCGGTTAAAAATCGCAATTAGACATTTTCAGTATCAATTTCATGTCTTTGGTAAAGACCAATGAATCAAAAATAAGGTTAATTCTTTCCTGTAATGCTGTTGGCGCTCGAAATTTCTTCAAATCTTCTAGCGCCCATATATCTTCTGGCATAATACTCCTCATCAAGTGAAGAAACAGTAACGCCGTTCCTTGAGCTTGCATGCGCAAAGAGATCGTCGCCGATATAAATTCCTACATGCCCAGGTTTTACCCATCTTCTCGTGTTGAAGAAAACGAGGTCGCCGAACTGAAGTTCGTCTCTGTTAGGGACAATCTCGCCTTCATGGTACTGATCTCTGGCAGTCCTGTCAAGGTCTATTGAAAGCGCCTTATTATAAACGTCTTTAGTAAAAGCAGAGCAGTCAATTCCGTTCTTTGAATTACCACCGTATTTATAAGGAGTATCAAGGAACTTAATAATTT
>JAKAHQ010000447.1 GCA_021814855.1 Bacteroidota bacterium
CCGGATTCAGATGCAGGTGTTTCTACAGTCCAAGGAAGTACAGCAGCAGCTTCATCCAGCAATTGTACCATATAATTCACTGTTTCTTCCACACTGTTACGAGGCATTTCATAGCTTGTATCCGTTAATAAATTTTATTCACCTCAAGCTTCCAACAATAATTTTTACAGGGACGACCGGCTAATTGCCGCTGGAGGCGATTCCCTTGGTACGCTCGATTTCTACACGGTGCATTATTACAGCTGGGCCGGTACAGCCCTTTCACCTTTCCATCATGATTACGCGGGCTGGAACCTGAACAAACCTTTGGTGATTGCGGAATTTTTTATGGAAGACTCATTCGGCGTGCCGTATCAGAATTTATATAACCAATTATATAATACCGGTTATGCAGGAGCGTTAAGCTGGCAGTGGCTGGGAGATACTCAGGCCAACGACAACGCTAAGAACAGCGATCATTCAAGAACGGTCGCCGCGCTCACGGACTTATTTGAAAACCATCATGCAGATATAGTTCTTTTCATTAAGAGCGGAACAATATACAAGTTCAAGGTGTCACCTCTTAACGTTCAAAAAGATGATTCATGTACTGTTACGTGGGAAACCGAAGTTGGTTCCGGCGTTACAATAAATAACGAAGCTCTTGCAATCTCCGGTTCAAAATCATACATACCCAACCAGAACACAACCTTTACATTAACAACCACCGGCGAGAATCCGCAGACCAGATCTATTTCCGTAAAGTATATTCCTTCCGGAACAATAATATATTTCAAAGTTAAGCCGAAAGAATTACCGCTTGGCGATACAGCCAGGGTTGTGTGGACAACAGCTAAAGGATCGGAGGTTAAAATAAACGGGGCAAGCGTACCTGTAAGCGGAACGATTTACGTTGTACCGGACAATAATAATACGAGTTACGAAATCACAACTTCAGGCGAGGTAAGCGATTCTAAAACCGGTTACGTTTCATTTGTGGCAGCAGATCAAGCTAATCGCTCTTACGGCGGAGATTTTACCGTATCCTCGCTTGATTCAACCATCATCAATAATAAAGTGGATAACCTTTACGACGGCAATTATTATACTTCATGGACGAGTCTTAGCGGTTCTACTCAAACTGTTCAGGTTGATTTACAGAAGGTTTATGACATAAATAAAATCGTTTTAACCTGGGGAGCCAGCTATTCCAAATCGTATCAAATTTATTCCTCGCTTGACGGGCTTACATGGAATACAATAAAACTTCAAGCCGGCGGAAAGGGAGGAACCGAAACATATAATCTAACTGCGCAAGGAAGATACGTAAAGCTTGGAATGGCCTCTTCAACATCTGCGCCTCTGGTAATGAGTGAATTTGAAATTTACGGTATGCCGGTTACTACCGCAGTAATCAGCGGAAATACTTTGCCTGCCGTTTACAGTTTGGAACAAAACTACCCGAACCCTTTTAATCCCTCCACGGTAATTAATTATCAAATTCCAAAAGCAGGAAATGTTTCTTTGAAAATCTTTGACATTTTAGGAAGGGAAGTAATCACTCTGGTGAACGGAATCCAGTCTGCCGGTTCATATAAAGTTGAACTAAATGCGAAGCAGTTTACTAGCGGTGTTTATTTCTACAGATTGACCGCGGGAGATTTTATTCAAGTAAAGAAAATGTTGCTGATGAAATAAAATATGGGAATTAAATCAAATGATGACATCATTTAAAATATTCTTCATAATCTATTTACTATGCACTATTATGATTAACGCCCAAAATGGAAAACAGCCGATAAAAGTAGCCTGTGTTGGCAATAGTATTACAGAAGGAGCCGGCTGGGGAGATAAAGCTTATCCGCCTCAGCTTGGCGCTTTACTCGGCAAAAATTACGACGTGAGAAATTTTGGTCTAGGCGGCAGAACAATGTTAAAAAAAGGAGATTTTCCTTACTGGAATGAAAACATTTTTGTTGAGGCGAAAGAGTTTAACCCGGATATAATTATTCTCATGCTCGGCACAAACGACAGCAAGCCCCAGAACTGGAAATTCAAGGAAGATTTTTTCAGCGATTATTCCGATATGATTAAAGCATTCCGGGCGGACAACAAAGATCCTAAGATTTTTGTCTGTCTTCCCCCGCCGGTTTTTAAAGACGGATACGGTATTACAAACTCCATAATTCATGAAAATATTATTCCGCTAATCGATTCCGTCAAAAATAAATTCAATACACTTTTAATCGATTTCAATTCTGCAATGGCAAACGATAGCTCATACTTCCCGGATGGAATTCATCCTAACGGTGACGGGTACGCTATTATGGCTAAGATTGCCTACGATGCAATTAAGTTAAGCGGGAAAAATGCAAAACATGAAAAGCCGGAATCAAATTAAAATTTTTCGGCCAATCATAATAAATAAAGGGGCGTGTGAAAAAATGATTCAGTACTTAATTAGTGATGAAGAACCGTTTCATCTCGATTGCATCGGCAATCCTGAATTAAAATCATAACAAGTTTGTAAAAATTTTTAAAGGAAAACTTTAGCTGGATTATTTTATGAAAAAACCGAAGCCATTTTTTCTATCGCTTGCGCTGATATCTATTTTAATAATTGAAGGATGTTCAACAGTGACTGTTAAACAAGAGAAAAATTTCGTTTCCGTTAAGGGCACTCATTTTATGCTCGGCGGTAAACCATATTATTTTGTAGGGACAAATATGTGGTACGGGGCATATCTTGGTTCGCCTG
>JAKAHQ010000448.1 GCA_021814855.1 Bacteroidota bacterium
ATTGCTATCGCACCTTTAAAGGTACATAACCAGGTTAACGGTTATTTATTTGCCGGTCGTCAAAAGGAAAATCCTTTTGATGTTGACGAGAAAAAGGCAATTAAAGCTTTTGCAGAATATGCGGCTGTAGCGCTTGAGAACGCAAAACTAATTGAAGAATCGATTGAGAAAGAGAGACTTGAAAAAGAACTGGATGTCGCGAGAGATATACAAAAGAAAATTCTACCTCATACAGTGCCAAGTACCGATGAACTTCAAATTTCAGCACTGTTCATTCCGGCTTTCGAGGTGGGCGGAGATTATTACGATTTCTTCGAGCTTGAAAATAACCATCTCGGTTTTGTGGTTGCCGATGTTTCAGGAAAAGGAATTTCCGCGGCTTTCATTATGTCGGAGGTGAAAGGAATTTTCGAATCACTTTCAAAGATGATTGACAGTCCAAAAGAGCTTTTAATCAAAGCTAATGATATTCTTAAGGATAGTCTTGATAAGAAAAATTTTGTAACTGTTATTTACGGCATTATAGACCGGAACAACGGGACAATGAATTTTGCGAGGGCGGGGCATCCGTGGGCTATTCACTATAGCGAAAATAAAATATCCCGGCTGCAGCCCCCGGGAATTGGATTAGGTTTAGATTTTGGAAATAACTTCATAAATTCTATAAAAGAAATGGAAATTCAGCTAAAGAATAATGATATTATCGTTTGTTATTCTGACGGAATTCCAGAAGCTAAGAATGCTGAGCAGGAAGATTTCGGTTATGAAAGATTGGAAGATTTAATCCTTAATAATTGCGACAAAGATCTCGACAGCATATCAAATATAATAATGAAAGAGCTGAGCGTGTTTTCAAAAGACCACTCCCAGCATGATGATATTACCTTAGTTATATTTAAGTGGAATAAAATTAATTAATAATTGACGGAGTTATTTAATGGCGGATTTCAATGTCAACTTGCGGGGTGTCGGTTCCGTAAGTGTGATTGATGTGAAAGGGTATCTTGATGCCCATACCGCTCCCGAACTCGAGAATGTTTTTAACAAACTGCTCGATGAAAAACAATTTAGGGTCGTTGTGAATTTTAACGATCTCAAATATATCAGCAGTGCCGGTTTGGGAGTTTTCATGGCTTATGTTGAAACCATGAGAGAAAACAAAGGAGATATTAAGTTTTCCAATATGAAAGAAAACGTTTATAACATTTTTGATCTGTTGGGCTTCCCGATCCTTTACGAGTTCTACAAAGACGAACATGAAGCAGTTACAAAATTTAATGTATAAGGTTCGAATTTGAATTCATCAAGCAAAATATTTGAAAAAGAAATTATTGTTAAGAGTACAACCGACAATCTTGCCCAGATTAGAGATTTTACTCGCTCTGCTGCTTTGGAAATTGGGTTCTCCGAAGAAGTAATCGGCAAGATCATCTTAGCTGTTGACGAAGCCTGTACTAACATTATTAAACACGCCTATAAATACTCTCCCGAAGGAGACATAATAATTACAGTTCGATTTGATAATTCCAAATTTACTATTTCGATTACCGACAGCGGTAACCATTTTGACCCGGGAAGAATTCCTGAACCAAACTTAAGCGAATATTACAAGCAGAAACGCGTCGGCGGATTGGGTATGTATCTTATGAAAAAACTAATGGATGAAGTGAAATATTCCACACTTTCCGGCAATAAAAACCAAGTCATATTAGTTAAATATTTAACGCGTTAGCATGCATCAATTAGATAACAATGCAGCTTTAAGAAATTTTTCTGCACTTGTTGATTTCAGCAATCTAATCAATTCTACGCTCGATCTTAACTTCACTTTAAACAATATTCTTCTTACATGTTTCGGAAAATTTCATTCCACAAAAGGAATGATTGCGCTGCTTAACGACGAGGATGTGATTGAGGTAAAAGTTTCGAAAGGTATTTCAAACGAGGTTATTGAAACATTTCCCAAAATCACCAAGTTCGACTATGAATATAACGAAGCTCTGGTAAAGTTCATTGAAAGAAATAATTTTCCCGTCATGCAGGAAATTCATTCTTCCGAAGGTTTGAAAGGAATAGTTATTCTAGGTCAAAAGCTTACAAGCAAGCCGTATGATAACGAAGATATCAATTTCCTCAAAACAATTTTGAATGTAGGATCAACGGCAATCGAAAATTCGATTGTCGTTGAAAAGCTTAAAAAAGTTAATCGCGACTTGGATGCTAAAGTTAACCAGCTGAGCAGCCTATTCGATCTTAGCAAGGAGTTCAGCGGTATCCTGCAAGTTGAAATGATCAGCAAGCTGCTCGTTTATTCTTTAATTGGGCAAATGCTTGTATCAAAATATGCAATAGTTTCCTGCTCACATCATTCTGCCCAGTTTTTAGAAAATCGTTTTGACGAAGAACATTTAAAAGAAGCGCTGAAAAGCTGCGGCCCCGATCAATTTACAAAATCTTTAACTCGCGAAGAATTGGCCGGCGAGTTTAAACCGTTTGCCGAAGTGGGAGTTGATCTGGTAGTTCCTATGCAGATAAAAGGCGAAACAAAGGGACTTATACTTCTCGGTAAAAGAAAAACCGAACTTCATTATAGCAAGTCGGATATAGAATTTGTGTCCTCACTTGGAAGTCTCGCAATCATATCAATAGAAAACGCTCGTTTATTCAAAGAGACACTTGAAAAACAAAGGTTGGAAAAAGATCTTGAGACGGCTCGCAATATTCAGA
>JAKAHQ010000449.1 GCA_021814855.1 Bacteroidota bacterium
TCCCAAATCAAGTAAGTGTTTTCATAAAATGGATTAAAGACAAATCTCTGCAATTTTAGCATTTACTTCCTGTAGAAATTTTTCTTTAATCGCGAAAAATTATTTTTTATATAAGCGCTAAAGTTATCTCTCGTTTCTTCCATTGAATCGCCGCCGAATTTCTCGAGGAAAAATTTTGCAATCACCCAGGCCGTCATCGATTCTGCAATCACAGCGCAAGCGGGGACCGCAACAAAATCGCTTCTTTCCCTTCTTGCCTCGACGCTTTTCATGCTGGCAAAGTCAACAGATTGTATTGGCGACATTAAAGTTGAAATCGGTTTCATAGCTCCGCGGATTATTATCGGCAATCCGGTACTAATACTGCCTTCTATTCCGCCGGAACGGTTTGTCTTTCTTGAGAACTCTTCGCCCTTTAAAATAATTTCATCGTGAACTGCCGAGCCGAATTTTTCGGCGTTCTCAAATGCATCACCGATTTCCACGCCTTTAACCGCCTGGATAGATATTATTGCTTTTGCAAGTTCGGCATCCAACCGGGAATCGTAGTTCATAAAACTTCCAAGTCCTACAGGAATGCCAGTAGCTACAACGTAAAACGTTCCGCCTAATGTATCGCCTTTCTTCTTGGCCTGTTTTATTTTATTAATAATTTTCTGCTCGTGCGAATTATTGAGAACACGGACGCTGCTCTTATCGGAAAGGTTATTTAACTTATCGGCAGAAAAATTTTTAGGAAATTTCCCTTCCAGAAGCTGCTTACCAAATTTCTCATGCGAATAAATTCCGCCTATGCTTTCAACAAAACTTCCTACTTCAATTCCAAATTCGCTTAAAAATTTTCTTGCAACGGAACAGGCAGCAACGCGAGCCGCAGTTTCTCGCGCGCTTGAGCGTTCAATAGAATTCCTGATGTCGTTGAAATTATATTTTAGTGTGCCCACCAAATCGGCGTGACCCGGTCGAGGAATTGTTATCTTCTCAATTTGGACTTCTTTATTTTCGGTTTCATCCGAACTCATTTTATCGGTCCAGTTTTCCCAATCTCTATTCCGGATAAAAATCGTAATTGGCGAACCGAGTGTCTTGCCGAAGCGCAATCCCGAAAATACTTCGCAAGTGTCGGTTTCAATTTTCATACGCAGACCACGTCCGTAGCCAAACTGTCGTCGCTGAAGATGATGATTTATATATTCGGTAGAGATAAAAAGATTCGATGGGAAACCAGTGACAATGCTGGTTAAACCTTTTCCGTGTGATTCGCCGGATGTTACGTAATTAATCATATTAGTTCGCTTTTAATTCGCCGCAAATATAAAAAAAGCGCCCGAAACTTTGGACGCTTTTTTTAGGAGTGTATCTATGAATGAGCACTAACGAGGAATATCTAAACCAATTAATGCCGAGTTGCCCTGCGGATCGACAATCTTTAACAGAACTGCCTGCCCTTTCTTTTTGTCTATAATGGATTGGAATTCTGAAACCGAGGAAACCGGCTTTCTATCTACTGCGACAATAACATAATTCTTAAAGATTCTCTGATCAAACGCTTTGCCGTAATCCGTAACATCAGAAACCATTACGCCGTTCTTAACGTCGTACTTAGAGAGTTCGTCGTCGGACATATTCCTTACGCTCATGCCGAGATCCTTTAACGAAACCTCTCTCGAGTCAACATCTTTTCCTTTACCTAATTTTTCTGAGGTGTTCACAACTTTACCTTCGTCGCCGCTGCGCGATTTCAGCGTTACGCTTCTTTCCAGCTTCTTGCCGTCGCGGAATATTTCCAGTTTAACAGATTCTCCGGCACGTTTTGTTGCAACATACGATTGAAGTTCGTTCGGCTCATTAACACTCTTTCCGTCAATGGTAAGAATGATGTCGCCTTCTTTGATATCTTCTTTTGCGGCAGCTCCGTCCGATTGAACTTTCTGAACTAAAACTCCTTTCGGTTCATCAAGTCCTACAGCTTTTGCAGTTGCGGCATCAACTCCGCTAATTTGAACGCCAATATATCCGCGGCTTACTTTACCGGTCGCAATTAATTCCTTTGATACCGTCTTTGCAAGATTAATAGGAATAGCAAATCCGTAGCCGATGTATGTCTGAGAAAAACCGTTTGTAGCAATCGCGGAATTTATTCCAATCACGGCGCCGTTTAAATCCACAAGCGCGCCGCCGCTGTTACCCGGATTTATAACTGCATCGGTTTGGATAAAATTCTCAACCGAATATTGATCGCGCTTCATTCCTATTTGCCGGCTCGTAGCGCTGATGATACCCGCAGTAACTGTTGACGTAAGCGACAGCGGATTGCCGATAGCCATTACCCATTGGCCAACTTTAATATTATCCGAATCGCCTAAGTAAGCGGCGGGTAAATTCTTCGCATCAATTTTTATTACAGCTAAGTCCGTTGTAGGATCGGTTCCAACAACTTTAGCGTCGTATTCGCGTTTATCGTGAAGAGTAACGGAAACATCTTTTGCGTTTTCCACGACGTGATTATTTGTAAGTATGTAACCGTCATCCGAAATTATTATACCGCTTCCTCCTCCCTGTTCTTCTTTTGGAACATCATCCCGGAACGGGAAAAAGAATTGGAAACCATCGGGAATTTTATTTTTAACGGTTGTAACAACCGTGATTTGAACTATGGAAGGTGTAACCTTTTCTGCGACTTGAACAAAAGCATTGTTAAACGCCGAGGCGT
>JAKAHQ010000450.1 GCA_021814855.1 Bacteroidota bacterium
GAGGTTTTTGATTTTCTATTTATTATGCGGTATCGGCGCCGGATTATTTCAGCTTCTACTTCCTCCATTGTTTTCCGATTCATTAGCTCCAACAATCGGTGCATCCGGAGCGGTATTCGGCGTAATGATTGCTTTCGGTATGTATTTCCCGGATCGATATATTTATCTCTATTTCCTAATCCCGATCAAGGCAAAATATTTAATCGCATTCCTGGTGGTAATCGAATTTATGTCGGTTGGAAATCAAAGTCTTGTTGCTCACTTTGCGCATGTGGGCGGCGCCGTAACAGGTTTCTTATTTATTCTATGGGATAAAAAGAACCGGTACAGAAGCGAAAATATTTTCAATTCGTTTAAAAGGTCGAGAAATACTTTTTCTCCGGGCGGATTTAGAAAAAGTTTTGGAGGCGGAAAAGTAAAACCGAACGATGTTGAAGATGCCGAATTTTACGACATTCACGATTCATCCAAGAACAACGAATTTATTAACCAGGAAGAAATTGACCGCATATTGGATAAAATAAGTCAAAGCGGTTACCAAAATCTTACAGACCGTGAAAAGAAAATTTTATTTGAAGCGAGCAAGCGGAAATAATTTTTTACTTCTGCTTGCTGTCTTAGTATTAACCTGCTGCGCCGAAAAAAAAACTCCGCGTGAAGTTCTTGTTAAAACCTATGTAGAGAATATTATCGCGGAAGAAGCATATTTTAATAATGCGGATTCTTTACGCGTGCATCGAGAAAAAATATTTAAGGATAACGGTATCTCACGCCAGCTTTTTCTCGACGGATTAAAGAAACTTCAAAGCGAACCAGGCGCGTGGGATTTGTTTTTCAAGGAAGCTAGCGATATGCTCGACAGCTTAAGACGGGCGGGTAAAATTAGCTGATCCGCTTTTTCGTAAGCGCGATTCGAAGTTTGTTATAACTTATCGAATTCCCAACAGCTTCTTTCAATTCCTTAATTCCCGTAATACCCTCATCAATTTTTTTATAAATGATCTTTAGCTCGTTTTTTTCGAACAGGCTGTCTATCTCAAGATTTGGTATCATTTCTAAAATTGTTTCTATCTGCATCGATACAACCGCCTCGGGCAGTTTGGCAAGCGTAGAGATATCTTGGAGAGAATATTTTTTTTGAACCAGTTCGTGTATAAAAGAAATGTTTTCCGGTATTTTCTTATTCTTTAACAACGCAGAAACTTCGCTGCTCTTCTCAAAATCCTTTACGGCGGCAATTACTTCCTCGCCAATTTTGTTAAACATCCTTTGATTGAACCCAGTAATCTGCATCAGTTCTGTAAGAGTTTTCGGGCAATCACCGGCAATTGTTCTCAAGATATCGTCGGGGCAAATCAGGTTTGGAGATTGATTATACTTATCGGCGGCGTCTTTTCTTATCTGTCTTAGAATATTAAACAACTCGAGTTCTCTTTCGTATCCTGAATTTGCGAGGGGTTCTTTACAGCCTGTACCCTCATGATTTGCGAATGCATCTTTACCGTTTGATGATAAATCGATAGTTCCGTTTGACTCAAGGATTAACTCGTTTTTGATTAATGAGTTTATTGCGCTTTCAAATTCATCTTTTTTGAAATGTGTACATGTACCGAAGGTTGAAAATTTCCTCATTGAGTCGATTTTGGTTTTGCCGGTAAGAATCTGAAGCAGTGTTTTGGTTCTAAGAGGGAACCTGCTTTCATGAATTGTTCTTAAAATTATTTCTTCAAGATAACTCCCGGTGCTTACATTTAATGGTTGTTCGCCCAAACAATTATCGCATTTACCGCAATGGTAGTTCTCTTCCAACTGACCAAAGTAATTCAAAATGTAGTTGAATCTGCAATCCGTTGTAAAAACGAATCCAATCATTTTGTCGAGTTTATGCTGCGCGTGCTTTTTTAATTCTTCGGACCTGGACATGTTCAGTTGCAAATATTCTGCTTTCACCCGTTGGCGAATTAAAAATACCGCGGAAGTTAACGAAGGTTTTGCATATTCCATTATGCCGCTTTTTGTTAACTCAAAAAGCATATCCGAAATTTCTTCAATCGAACTTCCGAACGCTTGAGAAGCTTTGGCAAGATTTAAGTAGGAACCGGATGTAAATATCTGCGCACCGTGTTCCCTTGCCAGAAGTATTATTAAATCTTTTAATTCATTATCGACAAAGTTTTTTATGTAAGCGTTGAGCCGTTTGGGCTCGAGCAAAAATTTCCCGAAATGTTTATTTCCGTTTCCGGATTTCCTTTTAATGTAGCCGGATTCCTCTAAAATTTTTATGGCCGAATCCATGATACCCGCTGAGATTTTTTTTGTACCGGCAAGGTCAAGCAACTCTTTGTCAATATTTAATTCGTTAACCGGGGTTGTGCCTAACGCAACATTATACCTGTCGCATAAAGCATTGTAAACTCCTTCAATCTGCAGTCTGGTAGGATTTGAATTCTCGATGAAGAACTGTTGGATCAATTCATCTTTCTTTTCATACAGTAGAAAAATTTCGGAATCCAATCCGTCGCGCCCCGCCCTTCCTATTTCCTGGTAGTAATTCTCGATTGTGCCCGGCATATTGTAGTGTATAATTGTCCGAATGTCGCGCTTGTCTATACCCATACCAAAAGCGTTGGTGGCAATAATTGTCTTTACGCGTCCGCTGAGAAAATCATCCTGGATCATCCGCCGCAGTTCGGCAGCTAAACCGGCATGAT
>JAKAHQ010000451.1 GCA_021814855.1 Bacteroidota bacterium
ATCCCTTACCTGCTCTTTAAGCGTAGGGTTCCGTTCGAGGCGCGCTTTAGTTATCAACATCGAAAAAATTAAAAAAAGCTCGGTATGTTCCTTAATTTGAGATTGACGAAACATTGGTGATTTTTCCGGATCTAAACCGGTAGCAAGCCAGTCAATCAGCATATCAATCGTATTGTTATAAATATCTTCTGTCGATAGATCGGTTGTTAATACATGATAGTCGGCAATCAGATGATAGCTTTCATATTCGTTTTGAAGATTAATCCAATTTTCCAGCGCGCCTACATAATGACCTATATGAAGTTTGCCAGTCGGGCGCATTCCGCTTAATATTCGTTTTTTTGCCATAAGTAGAGTTTAGTGATTAAAATTTTGATGTGCAAAAATAATGAAAAATAATTTCACATTACGACTGGAATAAGTATTGTTTCCAATTTTCGTCAAGTCTGCCGGCATTATTTCTTATAAACATGATATGGTTCGGTGCGTAAGGTTTGATCTTGAGTTTGATTCCGGCTTCTTCCGGTAGCCGGTCGCCTTTTTTATTGTTGCATGGAAGGCATGCGGCAACAAGATTTTCCCAGCTGTCGTCTCCGCCCCTCGATTTCGGAATTATGTGATCGATAGTCAACGGCAGGTCTGCCCTTCCGCAATAGGCGCATTTGTGCCCGTCTCTTTTAAGAATATTTCTTCTTGTCAAAATTATTTTCTTATACGGTACCTTTATGTAATCATTCAAACGGATGATGCTTGGCCATGGAAATTCGTCGCTTACGGTATGAATTGCTTTTTTCTCATTGTTGGCGATCAATTCCGCCTTCCCGAGAAAAATGAGAATGATTGCTTTTTTTACATTACAAATAGTTAATGGTTCGTAGCTTTGGTTGAGGAGAAGAACTTTAGCGTTTAGTGAGCCGTTTGTTCCTAATTTCCGTTCGAAGACTTACCTCCATAAAGATTAATGGATTTATAAATGATGATAATTCTCTAAATCTTGTCATAGCATTCTTTAACTAAGGGCAAATATCGCAATAACATTTAAATAATGAAAGGGCATTAAAAATATTTTTGCTCAACGTCATTCTGCAGTAATTGCTTTCTTTGTCGGAAGCGGTTGAGAAATGTCATCAATTATTGTTTCGATCAAGGCCTAAATCAATTTTCGGCTTATAAAATTGCGGTGTGCAACAATTTTTTTTCACCAATCGGCATGTTTATTAAGTACAGCAATTTATGAGAAGCGTTTATACTTACAAAATATTTTTCAATTGAAATTACATTTTTCGAATTATACCGCCGGCAAGCACATAACCGTTTTCATCATAGAGTACAAGAGATTGACCCGGCGTAACAGCATTTTTTTCTTCTAAAAATTTAATTGTAATTTTTTCATTGTCAGCTTCTACCACCTCCGCCGGCGTTGCTCTATCGCTGTAGCGTATCTTTCCTAAAACTTTTTCACCGGCTTCGAGTTTTGACTTGCTGACATAATTAACATCGCCTGCGGTGCAGAGACTCTCAAACAATTCATCTTTATCTGCAATCTCTACGATATTTGATTCCATATCGATACTCTTTACATAAACCGGTTTACCAAGAGCTACGCCGAGACCTTTTCTTTGACCGACCGTGTAGAACGGAATGCCGCGGTGCTTGCCGATTTTTTTCCCATGATAAATTAAGTCGCCGCCTGCAATTTCGTTTATAACATTCGGTATTCTCTCACGCAGGAATCTTTCGTAGTTATCATCCGCTACAAAGCAAATTTCCTGGCTATCCGGTTTGGCGGCGGTTTTAAGGCCAAACTCGGCTGCAAGTTTGCGCACTTCCTCTTTTGTGTATTCGCCAAGAGGAAAAAGAGTCCGCGACAAACTCTCCTGAGTCAATCCCCATAACGCATAGGTTTGATCTTTTCTTTGGTCCTGTGAATATTTTAATGAGTATCTATCAAGTTCGGCGTTATATATTACGGTTGCATAATGTCCGGTGGCAACATACTTGGCATCGAGCGAATCTGCCTTTTTAAGAAGCTCTTCCCATTTTATTTTACGGTTGCATATAACGCACGGATTCGGAGTTCTGCCGTGAAGGTATTCATCCACAAAATTATCAATCACGGCTTCCTCAAAAGCTTTTGTAAAATCTACCGTGTAATGAGGTATGCCGAAAGAACTTGCTACATTCTTAGCGTCAAATATTGCGTCAAGGGAACAGCAACCGGATTCATGTTTAGGCGCGCCTCCAACTTCCATAAAACCCCAGGTTTTCATCGTAATGCCTATCACTTCAAATCCCTGCTTATTCAGCAAAGCGGCAGCAACGGATGAATCTACTCCTCCGCTCATGGCTACTATAACTCTTTTTTCGTCCAACTGAATCCTTTTATATAATAATTTTCGCAAACGTAAATCTATAACAATAAATATACGTAAATAGTTTTATAGCTAAATTTTACAGTGCTTATTGTTTTTAATTTCATCTTATTCTTATTTTAAGTTATAACAAGAAACGTGAGGATTATTCAATGGAACAATCCGATATAGCGCAAAAAATAATTTCGATGGAACGTGCTGCTTTAGACCGCTGGGGTAAGGGCGATCCATCCGGATTTTTAGAAATATCAGCCGACGATGTCAGCTACTTCGATCCGTTTCTTGAATCAAGAATAGACGGCAAAGAAGCGCTGGCAAATCTTTATGAATCGCTTAGA
>JAKAHQ010000452.1 GCA_021814855.1 Bacteroidota bacterium
ACTTGGTCAGGTAGTTGCGGAACCTATAAATGAAATTGCGAACGAAGGAAAGTATTCCGTAAAATTTAACGGGTCGACCCAGGCTTCCGGAATTTATATCCTCACGATCTCACTGGAAAGCAGCGAAAAAAATTATTTCAGCGCAAAGAAATTATTACTTATGAAATAATTTTTAAAACCGGGTCGATTGAAGGTACCGAAAAATTGACCCGGAATTTTTTTCTAGTGTTGGAACTATACTCATTCTTGATTGGTTTTACCTGCACGGAAATAGAGAATCTAACTGATCTGGAAAGGACCTCATTATGAAAAAGCTATTTGTCATTGTTATATTAACGTTGGCTTTCGTTTCATCTTCTTCAATTCATGCGCAAGATAAATTAAAGGTAGGCAATAAAGCGCCAAACTTCACTCTTCAGGATGTTCACGGTAAAAAATATACTCTCGATTTGCTCTGCAAGCAATCTCCGGTTGTTGTTTATTTTTATCCTAAAGCCGGTACCCCCGGCTGTACTACCGAAGCATGCGGAATTAGAGATGACTGGGGTAAATTCAAAGAAAATAAAATTCAAGTACTCGGTATAAGTGTAGATGATACCAAAGCTATAAAGGATTTTATTGCAAACAATCATCTTAATTTTCCGCTTCTCTCCGATGCGGATAAAAAAGTATCAAATGAATACGGCGTACTAATGGATTATGGTATGGATAAACGGGTAACCTTCATCGTAGATAAAAAGGGTATTATCGCAGATATAATCGATGTAACATATATTCCCGGTCACGCCGAGAAGGTACTGGCTTTAGCTGCCAAGCTAAAATAAGTTGAAGCGGAAAAATGTTTGGCCGCTTGAAAAGAAGTTCTATTTTTTTATTTCTTTACCGCCCAACTCTTTTATAATAGCGTTTGCCAAAGGATTCTCATCCGCTATTTCATCATTCGATTTCTGGATTCCAGCAGATTTATTTTTGGCAGATTTTTTTTCTTTAGCAACTTTTACTTCAATCTTCTCGCCGAAAATTTCCTTGGTTTTTTTATCGAGGTAAGTTTTATTCTCTTCGATAATCCCTTCATCTTCGGGGTGTTCAACCGCAAGCTGTATTTCATTGCTATTGTATGAAACCAAATTAGCATTTACAAGCACTGATCCGAAAAACATTTTATCGTTCTTCACTTGCTCAACAAAGTTTTGCCATTTGTTAATCATCTCTTTCAAATCCGAACCGCTGTTAAGAGAAGGCGGAACAAACGCGGAAATTTCCGGAAGCTGAATTTCTTCTTTTATTACCGGGCGTACGTTTGAAATAGAGGAGTTAATTTGTTTTGATGAAGAACCGTATCCGCCGGAGGAGTCGAAAACCGATTTTGATTTTTCACTTACTTCGCTTTTATCCAGCTTTGATAGCAGCTCGGTAATAGTGGACGATCTTTCGAGCCCGATTAGATGACAAAGCGAGACTTCAATTTTTATTTTTTGGTTCGAGGAAGACTTCAATTCGTATTGAACCTTGTTGAGAAAAGCTAATATTCGTAACAAATCACCTTCGGAAAATTTATCGGAGTAGTAGAGATATCTTTTCTTGAATACATCGGCCGTCTCGATCAAATCGTCGTTCTTCCTGATTACGACCGTCATAATGTTTCTAAAATGCTCAAGCAAACCGTTCATAAAATCGACGAAGCTCCAGCCGTTCTCGTAAATTTTTTGGGAGACATCGAATGCGGCAACAAAATTTTTTGTCAAGACGGCATCGGAGATGGTGAAATATACTTCGTCATCAATAAGATTAAACATCTTTGCGAGCAAATCGGAATCGACATCGGTTCCGCCGAATGAAATTACCTGGTCGAACAAACTTTGCGCGTCGCGTAAAGCGCCGTCTGCTTTCTTTGTAATCAGCGTCAAAGCTTTGTCGTCTATTTTAATTTTCTCGGCCTCGGCAATTTCCGAAAGAAGTTTCTTCATCGTGTTCATTTCGATGCGGCGGAAATCAAATCGTTGGCATCTTGAAACGATTGTGAGCGGTACTTTGTGCACATCGGGAGTTGCGAAGATGAACACAGTATGTTCCGGCGGCTCTTCCAAAGTTTTAAGAAGCGCATTGAAAGATTCCGTTGTAAGCATGTGCACTTCGTCTATAATATAGACTTTATAATTCCCTTTGGTAGGAGCGTATTTAACCGACTCGCGCAGAGTTCGAATTTCTTCGATCCTTCTGTTCGATGCGCCGTCGATTTCAATGATGTCGAGACTTTGAGAATTGGCAAACGCGTTGCACATTTCGCATTCGTTGCACGGCTCGCCGTTCTTAGGATTTTGGCAGTTCAAGACTTTCGCGAGTATTCGGGCAGTTGTTGTTTTGCCAACGCCTCTCGTACCGGCAAAAAGATACGCATGAGCAATTCTATTATTAAGAATTGCGTTCTTTAATGTAGTGGTTATGTGTTCCTGCCCCACAACTTCTTCAAAAGTCTGAGGGCGCCATTTGCGAGCTGTAACTATAAATGCCATAAAAATTTATTCAAGTGATTTTAACTGGAAAATCTGATTAACAGAAATAAGTTCTAAATAACCGACTTAAATTGATCGATACTGAATTTATCCGAAACCAATTTACAAAGTTTTTCTAAATAAATTTTGTCTGCCTTGCCGAATGCGGAAATAGAATAACTATCCAAATCCAAAACACCGTAAATA
>JAKAHQ010000453.1 GCA_021814855.1 Bacteroidota bacterium
AATTCTTGATGAGGTTTATAATAACCAAAGGAGTGACCTTCGAGGTCGCTAATGAAAGCTTAAAGCTAATATTAAGTTAGTATTCTAATTTTGTGACCTCGAAGGTCGCAGAAGTTTTGAAATGGACATCGAAGTAAAAATAGAAGATAAGAAAGAGCAGAAGCGGAAAAGAATAATCGAATCTGCGGCAAAGCTGTTCTCGCAGAAAAGCTACCACGAAGTGATGATGGAAGATGTCGCTAAGCTTTCCTCGATTGCCAAGGGAACGGTTTACAATTATTTCGATTCAAAAGAAGAATTATATTTTTCAATCATGAAGCAGCGGATGGAGAAGCTGACGGTTTCGCTGCAAGAAAAAATCAAAGACGAATCCAGCAGCATCGAATCGCTCCACTCGTTCATCGTTCATCTTTACATGTTCATGATGAAGTATCAGAGCTTCTTTTTGATGTACCAGAAAGAATCTTTGAAAGCCGAGCACGAGCTTTGCTCGGAGCTTGTAGGCTTGGAAAAGGATTTGAAAAATATTCTTAGCGAAATAATTAAATCCGGAAAATCTGAAGGACTGTTCAGAAATATTGAAGACGGTTTTGCGGTAGATTTAATTCTCGGCAGCATTTTCGGCGCAATCCAGCGCGGCATTGAAAAAAACTTCATGGAAGAATTAATGATTGCTGAACGAGAGAAAATATTTAACTTCATTCTGCACGGATTATTTTCTGCTTACGAGGAGAACTGCATGTTTCCGTTAAGAGGCAAAACTATTGTAATTACGCGGACTGTCGAACAATCGAAAGAATCATCCGAAGTTTTTAGGCAGCTAGGCGCCAACGTTATAATTTTTCCTACGCTCGACATTGTTCCGCCGGAAAGCTGGAATGAATTTGATTCGATAATAAAAAACAACGCCGCCATTGACTTCGTAATCTTTACATCGACTCATGCCGTCAAAATGTTTATTCAGAGATGCGAAGAACTTGGAGTAAGCGTTGATTTTAATTTGACAAAGGTTGTGGCTGTTGGAAACAAGACAGCATCCGTTTGTGAAAAGAATAAGATTCCGGTTCACATCATTCCTAAAAAATTCAGCGGCATCGGCGTAGTTGAAGAGCTTGCGAATTATGATTTAATGAAGAAATTAATTTTCATCCCGCGCTCGGCAATCGGTCGCGAAGAGCTTCCCGAAGGGCTTGAAGCGCTTGGTGCAAGTATTAAGACTGCGCCGGTTTACAATGTTTCGCTTCCTTCGGATGAAAAAGTAAAAGTGAATCTTGAAATATTAAATCAAAGCAAGCCGGATATTTTCATTTTCACCAGCCCGTCTACGTTTGAAAACTATTTGCAAATACTGAAGGTCAACAATCCCGTTAAATATTTTGACGGCTACAAAGTTGCAGCTATCGGACCAACTACGAAAGCCGCGGTTGAAAACAAGCACGTTCATGTTGACATCATGCCGGAAGAATTTACGATTGACGGTCTGGCAAAAGCGATAATTGAATTTTATAAATGAAGTCCGTTTCCCGAAAGATTGGAGAATAATTTGAGCGAGTTAAAGAACGATTTGTTTTTAAGAGCATGCAAAAGGCTTCCGGTCGAGCACACGCCGGTTTGGATTATGCGGCAAGCCGGAAGATATTTGCCGGAGTATCGTGCAATCCGCGATAAAGCCGACTTCATTACGATGTGCCACACACCGGAGCTTGCTGCCGAAGTTACAATTCAGCCGGTGGATATTATCGGCGTTGATGCCGCAATTATTTTCTCGGACATACTTGTAATTCCCGAAGCGATGGGAATGAAGTTCGATATGATTGAAAGCCGCGGTCCGGTTTTTCATCATCCTTTAAGATATGAGGATGATGCAAAACAGTTGAAACAAATCGACCCCGGCAAAGATTTGAAATTCGTTCTTGATGCCGTCTCTCTTGCAAAAAAAGAATTGAACGGAAGAGTTCCGTTAATCGGGTTCAGCGGCTCGCCGTGGACGCTTTTTACTTACATGGTTGAGGGCAAAGGCTCAAAGAATTTTTCTCATGTGAAGAAAATGATTTTTAATAATCCTCTGCTTGCCCACAAAGTTTTGGAAATGCTTTCCGATGCTGTTGCGGATTATCTTTCTGCAAAGATTGAATCCGGTGCAAATGCCGTCCAGATATTTGATACCTGGGGCGGAATTCTTGCGCAAAAAGATTTCGAGGAATTTTCGTTACGGTACATCTCGAAAGTAATTGCGAAAGTGAAACGAACAGACGAGCCGGTTATTGTATTTTCAAAAGGTGTTCACTTTAAGCTTGAGGAGCTTGCAGCTTCCGGCGCCGATGTAATCGGTCTTGACTGGACAATGGACCTCGGCAAAGTTAGAAAAAAGATTAGCGGCAAAGTTGCTCTGCAAGGGAACTTGGACCCGACGGTTCTTTATGCAAACAAAGAAAAAATTAAAGATGAAGTGAAGAAAGTCTTGAATTCTTACGGTGAAGGAAGCGGACATATTTTTAATTTAGGTCATGGTATTCTTCCGGATGTTGATCCGGGAAATGCTAAAGCGCTGATTGAGTTTGTGAAAGAAGAAAGCAAAGTCTTTCACCACAGAGGCACGGAGACACAGAGAAATTGAATAAAGAGGAAATAAATAGATTATCTGGAATTATTTTAGATTCAGCTATTGAAGTTCACAGACATTTAGGTGCCGGG
>JAKAHQ010000454.1 GCA_021814855.1 Bacteroidota bacterium
AAAGTCGGTTTGCGTGTAAGTTCTAATTTAGCCAGGTCCCATCCCCTTCCTTTTATTTGAATGAACACTTCGCCGACCGACGAATATCCTACAGAATAATTTTCGGGTAAATCGACAAACTCTACCGGGACTTTTTCAGTAATGATGTAATCTTCGGAGAGAGCTACGGAAACCCACATTCCGACTGAGAACAAAGCAATTAAGGAAATAGATAAAACTTTTTTCTTCATAACGAAATATAAAAAAAATCCCGCATTGCGGGATTACATTACGGTTTCTCTTAAAGATTAACTAGCGAAGCTTATCGAAATGCTCAATCAATTCTTCCCTATTAGCTCTCGATATTTGTCTCCCTTTGATGGGGAAATTTTCGAATGCTCTTGCAAGATGCCGCAGCTTATGAACGTTCAATGTTGAAAGATATTCCGCCGATGGAATTTCTTCCGGAGAAAGTGAGATTTCTTCAGCAGGTTCCATTTCGCGTATTGCTTCTTCGCGAAGCGAGTCGAGACGCGAAAAGGTTTCCGATTTTTCTTTCTTTACTTTCTCTTCAACTTGTTTTGGAGGGATGACAGATTTTTCTTCAACGTCTTCGCCACTGAATAGATCAGCGCTCTCATTCTTCGATCTTTCTTCTTTTACCTCTTTAACTTCTTTCTTTTCTTCCCGAACTTTTTGTTTGGGTGTTTCTTTGTTTTCGGAAGTCGGCTGCAAGGAGGAATAATAAATCAATTCTTCTATTTGATCATCGGGTCGAGGAATAACGTGAGCGGCGACCAATTGTCCAACGCGCTGAGCCGCGGCTGCTCCGGCATCTACTGCGGATTTAACCGCTGCAACATCTCCAATTACTTTAACCGTTACCAAAGCCGCGGTAATTTTTTCCTTGCTTACAAGTTTTACATTGGCTGCTTTAACCATAGCATCGGCGGCTTCAATAGCGCCGATTAAGCCCTTCGTTTCGATGAGTCCTAAAGCTAATTGCATTCTTTAGTTTTATTTTGATCTCTTTGGAAGAATCATTTCAACATCTGCATGAGGACGAGGAATTACATGAACGGAAACTAATTCGCCGACTCTCTGCGCTGCTGCCGCACCGGCATCCGTAGCAGCTTTAACAGCTCCAACGTCGCCTCTAACCATTACGGTAACATAACCGCCGCCTATTGTTTCCTTTCCGATTAATTCAACTTTTGCGGCTTTTACCATTGCGTCCGCAGCTTCGATTGAACCTACGAGTCCTTTGGTTTCAATCATTCCGAGTGCGTCTAGTGTCATAAATGTGCTCCGATTTTGGTTTTTATTACTAATCGAAAATAATTTATATAGTTAAAAATGTCAATTTATTATTAGCAATTGCACACTATTATCTAACGGTTCGAACTGTTCATATAATCTTCAAGTATAACCGCCGCGGCGTTTTTATCCACAAGAGCTTTATCCCGCCGCTTTTGTTTTGAACTTACCGAGGCGATAATTCTTTGTTTTGCTATGTCGGAAGAATAACGCTCGTCAATCAATTCGATTGGCAGCGAAACGCGTTTGGATAATTCTTCTTTAAATTTTTGTACAGCCGTTGTGCTTGTTGATGCTGCCCCGCTCTCTTTTACGGGGTAACCCAGAACTATTTTTACCACTTTGTATTCGGAAACAATCTTTAGAAAGTTCGACCAAAATTTAGAATTATTTTGAAGCGTGGTAAGAGGATATGCAAACATGTTTAACGGATCGGTTACTGCAAGACCGATTCTTTTTTCTCCGTAATCAATTGCAAGTATTCTTTGTTCTTCCAACAATTCCTCTCTTAACCTAATTTTATGAATTTTCGGCGTCAAATCTCTCGACTGAAAATATTCCCCGGTTTTTCTTGAGCCGCTCAATAAGTTTGTTCAGATGTTCCAAATCTTTTACATAAACAGTTATTGTTCCTTTAAACATAGAATCGCCGGTAGTAATGTTAACCGATTTAATATTTGTGTTCTGGTAAGTTGTTATGCTGTTGGAAATATCTTTCAATATACCGGGCATATCTTCGCCGCGAATAATTAAACCGGCAACGAAGAAAGCTCCGTTGGTTTTTGGCCATGAAACCGGAACGAGACGGCTCTCGTTAGTCTTAGCCATATTAATTAAATTTTTACAGTCGCGCCGGTGAATTTTTATGCCTTCGCCGATTGTTACATAACCAACAACCGGGTCGCCCGGAATCGGATTGCAGCATTTGGCATAGCTGTAGGCAAATCCTTTTTGATCTCCTTCAACAACAACTCCGCCCGCGGTGGTTCTCGCAATATCGACAAACTTCTCAAAAAGACCTTCCTTAGTTGTCTTCTCTTCCCCTTCCGGCACAGGATTTAAAATTTCATCAAGGTTAATTTTATCGAGGGCAATAGCTCTCATAAACTGCCGCGTGTTGTCGTATCTTAATTTTCTTGCAAGCTTAAGCATTTCGTCTGGAGTGAATGAGAGTTTAAGCTTCTTTAATTTCTTCTCCCAAAGATCTTTTCCAGTCTCAAGAAGTTTTTCTTCTTCGCGGTTAAGATATTTCCTGATGCTGTTCTTTGCTTTATGAGTCTGAACGAACTGAAGCCAGCTTTTATTAGGATGCTGGTTCTTGGAGGTAATAATTTCAACCTGGTCGCCGCTGTGAAGAACGGTATCCAGCGGAACAATTTTTCCGTTCACTTT
>JAKAHQ010000455.1 GCA_021814855.1 Bacteroidota bacterium
AGATTCTTGAAGCATAGCATCGGTAAACATTGTAACGTTATAGCCAAGATCGCGAATACAATCCGGCACCTCATCGCCGCTGCCCATTACATAACCGATTTTACTTCCGAGAGTTTTTATATCCAGTTTGACAAGCTTCAATTCGCTTTCAGGAAAATAAACCCGTTCATCAATGTGAGGGTATGAAATCTCAACAATGGATTTGTCATAATCTTTTCCATTCACCGAAGCAACAAATTTCAAATTAGTTTCACTTTGGTTAGCCGGCGGTGTAATTTCAAAAGACAAAATTTTCTCATCATATTTTTTTGTTAGTGAAAACGGAATACTTGCCGGAGATATTTTCCATCCGTCCTGAAGCTTGAAATGGAGTTCTCCATCAACACTATTCGAATGGCTTTTGATCTTTACTTGAATCTCTTTTGAATTGTTATCCGGAAATATCATAACCTTGTTAACCGGATTCATTGTTACTGGAGGCCGGACTTCGAAAGGTCTGTATTCTTCACCTTCTACTCTATCGTTCCAATGATAAATAAGCGGAAGAGTATATTCCAACTCTTGCCCGTCACAGCTTATTATAAATCTTACCGGAATAGAAGGAGGATTCTCCGGCATACCAATCATTTGCTGATCGGTTACATTGAACAATCCTTTTGATGGTTGATTAACTAACCAGTAAGGCTGTGAAATTGAATATGAAGCTGGAACTGTAATTTTATGATTGAGCGAGAATACCTGGTTATTTTTTAACTCCGCGTCAACAAGAGTATCCGAATGAATCGTTGGGAAATCTAACTTAACCAGTTTAAAATTATTATTCGACCGGTTAACAAGTAAAGCATTTACTGAAACCATATCTCCCGGCGCGCATGAATAATCATTAGCGGCAGCTTCCATCCACAAACCGGCACATGATTTTATAACGTCAAGCAACTCTTTCTTTTTAATATCCACCCAATAATTATTTTTTATTTTATTCATGTCTCCCAAGAGTTCTACTAATTTTGGGATTGATGCCGAAGGGTAATTTGGGTTGAAAGATTTTAGAATGCTATTGAGTTTTTTACCTATTGCTTCCCCGTTTTTAATTCTTGACCAACTAAGATTTACACCATCCATGATATTTTTCTTCGCGGGTGCACCGTCTACAATTGAAAAATATTCAAGTCTTTCTCCTCTGGAAGGACTTACGCCGAAACCTTGACTTTTATGCATTGAACGCGCTTGAGCGGCTATTTCCGTATAAGATTCTCCCAACAACGGATTGTAATCGCCTATGTCGACGCTCAGAGCATTTTTCATTTCTTCTTCCGAAGGGCGCCAGTTATTCCAAAAAATTCTTTTTGCTTGCCATGGCTCTACATATTTTAATTGGTCTGGAAATTTATTAGGGTCTGCTGCATCTTTAAATGCTTCTTCAGCCAATAACGCTGACGCAGTATGATGCCCATGTCCGCCGGACCGACCGACCGGGAAACGAGTTATAATTACATCCGGTTTGAACTTCCTTATCACCCAAACAACGTCGCTCAATACATCTTCCTTACCCCAAATCTTAAAAGTTTCTTCGGGAGATTTAGAGTAGCCAAAATCAATTGCTCGCGAAAAGAATTGTTCGCCGCCGTCAATCTTTCTTGCCTGCATCAATTCCTGCGTGCGAAGTATTCCGATTTCAACGCCTTTTTCGGAGCCGATTAAATTTTGCCCGCCGTCTCCGCGTGTAAGAGCAAGATAGCCGGTTCGATACTTTTCCCCTTTTGAAAAGTAAGCCATCAATCCAGTGTTTTCATCATCCGGATGAGCGGCAATGTAGAGAACACTTCCAAGAACATTAAGCTTTTGCAACGCTAATTCAATTTGGGAGGCATTTTGAATTTTTAACGGTTGAGCGCTAAAAGATGTTTGGAATATTTCTAAGACGATAAAAATTATAGTAACAGATTTGATTATACGCTTGTTCATACCGTTTTCGTTTCTATTTAAGTGAAGTGTATTAGCGAATTCGGCTTGTGAAATAATAGAATTGTTTGCCGATATTTGAATTATGCAGTCTTCAACAATATAAGGACCGGGCAAGACTTCCCTTTAGACAGTCTTGCCCCAAAAAAGTTCTCACATTTTATCGGCAGTTGTAATAGTGAACGGTACTTTTAGTTTGTCCCATTGAAGGAAGGCAGTACAAGAAGTACCAGCAAGGTTGTCAAAACCATACTCGAGCCATTCTGTCATCGGCGCTTCAACAGGTTTCACTTTTATGCGCAGAGCATCATCCTTTTGATCATAAGTAAAGCTTCCCCACATCTTACTGTTTTTATTAAAAATAACAGTCCATTCGCTTTCTTCAGGAATAAAATGCACGCTGTATTTACCGGCAGGTAATTTATTTCCATCAACCATAACGTCTTTGGAAAATTCTATAGTAGTATTTTCATTTGCACCGCCGCGCCACGGGTATGGATTCTTTGCTTCTTTACCAGCTGGTGCCATTCCCCACGGAACAAGTTCGCCCCAAATCTTTCTACCTTTAACGCCGGGTCTACTGTAATCTATTGTGATGTCGGTATCCACCCCAATTCTTTGCATTACCATCGCTTTTAAACTTGCTCTTGGTTTACTGCTCTTCATTTGAGCATTAACCGAGGAAGAGAACATAACCATCGAAAATATTAACACGGTTGCCATTA
>JAKAHQ010000456.1 GCA_021814855.1 Bacteroidota bacterium
GTTGAAACACGTTTTGCACCGGTGTTTCATACCGGCAAAGGATTATATCATGAAGATGTTGTCTCGGCAGTGCTTGATGGACTTGAAAAAGGCAGAAAGGATTTTGGAGTTGGCTACGGCTTAATTCTCTGCGGTATGAGAAATATGAAAAACACTCTTGAGATTGCCGAGCTCGCAGTTAACTTTCGTAATAAGGGCGTAGTTGGTTTCGATCTTGCCGGCGAGGAAGGAGGCTATCCTCCCAAAAAACATATCGAAGCTTTCCAGTTTATTCAACGGGCTAATTTTAATATTACTATTCACGCCGGAGAAGCTTTCGGCAAGGAATCAATATGGCAGGCAATTCAATGGTGCGGCGCTCATAGAATCGGACATGGCACTCACGTTACCGAGGATATTGCCTACGATAAAGACGGAAATGTTGCGGACTTCGGCGACCTGGCCCAGTATATTTTGGATAAAAGAATTCCATTGGAAATATGTCTTTTAAGCAATGTTCATACGGGCGCCGTAGATAAGATTGAAAATCATCCTTTCGGAATTCTATTTAAAGAAAAGTTTAGAGTAACTATAAATACCGATGACCGGCTTATGAGCGATACTACAATGACTAAAGAATTTATGACCGCCATTAAATATTTCAACCTAACCCTGGAAGATGTAGAGAAGATTACCATCAACTCTATGAAGTCGGCATTCATTCCATACAAAGACAGACTTCATTTTATATACAATGTAATTAAACCGGGTTTTCAATCAATGAAAGATAAATTACTATCACTTAAAACTTATGCGGGTACAGATGAAGAAACTATTCACAAACTATAATTTTGAATTCAATAAAAATGAAAGAAAGATATTAAAGACATTCTGCAGTCAAAACCTTAAACAAATACAAGACGACAATAAATACTACGCAGAAATAAAAGTTTTCAATTCGATATTGGAAAAGCTAAACAGCGATTCCGATGTTGTTAAGTTTACAAAGGACGAAAGGACGCGATTAAAATACCAGATAGTTGAGAACATAAAATTTTTACAAAAGAAAATTCAAAAAAGCTGGTTCGTAACAAAATGGCTGTACGGCTCTATGCTTAAGCAGTATGAGAATATTGTTGAGAATCATTTTGAAAACTAATTTTCTTAGTGTCTTTGTGCCTTCGTGGCATTTTTCTTAGCCACAAAGACACGAAGACACAAAGGAGAAAACAAATATGATTTCAGAAGAAGAAAAATTAAGAATTAAGGCTCCGCACGGCAGCAAGATTTCGTGCAAAGGTTGGATTCAGGAAGCGGCTATGCGTATGCTGATGAATAACCTTGATGTTGAAGTCGGAGAAAAACCTTCGGAACTAATTGTTTATGGAGGCAGTGGTAAGGCTGCCAGGAACTGGGAAAGCTATGAGGCAATAATATCATCATTAAAAAATCTAGAGAATGATGAAACTCTGATAGTGCAATCCGGGAAGCCTGTTGCGGTATTTAGAACTCATACCGACGCTCCGAGAGTAATTATTTCAAACGCTATGCTTGTTCCCAACTGGGCGAACTGGGATGAGTTCAGGCGACTTGAAAAACTAGGCTTAACAATGTTCGGACAAATGACTGCCGGAAGCTGGATATATATCGGGACTCAAGGAATTCTTCAAGGGACGTACGAAACATTTGCCGAGTGCGGAAGAAAATATTTTTCACAAAGTGATGACAAACCGAATTCCGATTTATCCGGAAAATTTTTATTAACCGCCGGTTTGGGTGGAATGGGCGGGGCTCAACCGCTTGCCGCTACCATGAACGGCGCTGCCTTTTTAGGAATTGACGTTGATAAGAAAAGAATTCAAAAAAGAATTGAGACCGGTTATATAGATGTAATTTGCGAAGACCTTGATGAAGCGTTAAATCTTGTCCTTAGTGCGAAGAAAGATAAGAAAGCACTTTCTGTAGGACTTGTTGGAAATGCCGGCGAAGTTCTGCCGAAAATTTTAGAAAAAGGAATAATACCGGATATACTTACCGATCAAACTTCAGCTCATGATACTTTAAACGGATACGTCCCGATGGGAATGAGCCTGGAAAATGCAATCGCATTAAGGAAAAATGATCCTGCTGAATATATAAAACTAGCAAAGCAAACTATTGTGGTTCATGTTCAGGCAATGCTCGAGCTTCAAAAGAGAGGCGCAGTTACATTCGATTACGGCAACAACATCCGCGGTGAAGCAAAAGATAACGGAGTCCAAAATGCATTTGACATCCCCGGTTTTGTTCCTGAATTTATAAGACCATTATTCTGTGACGGCAAAGGTCCATTTAGATGGGCAGCACTTTCCGGCGACCCGGAGGATATATACACAACCGACCGCGCAATTAAAGAGACCTTTCCGGAAAATAAATCTCTTTGTAACTGGATAGACCTGGCACAGAAGAAAGTACACTTCCAGGGACTGCCGTCTAGAATTTGCTGGCTTGGCTACGGCGAAAGAGCAAAGATGGGTAAGATATTCAACGACCTTGTTGCTTCTGGAAAAATTAGCGCACCTATTGTAATCGGCAGAGATCACCTTGATTGCGGCTCTGTTGCCTCTCCAAACAGAGAGACCGAAGCTATGAAAGACGGCAGCGATGCAATTGCAGACTGGCCAATTTTAAATGCTCTATTAAATTCAATAGGCGGTGCAAGCTGG
>JAKAHQ010000457.1 GCA_021814855.1 Bacteroidota bacterium
CCGATCTGGTTGGCCAGCAATGTGGAAAGCGAATCCACCATTTTAACATTAACTGCAAAATCGGATTTCTTTTCGTTGAAATAATAATAGCCGTTCTGCGATGTCAACTGAAAATGTTTGTCCGTCAACCAGATTCCGGAAGTTGAGTAAGCTACTTTGGTATCGCCGTAGTAAAATCCCCTGTCGGTTTTTATCAAGATGCTGTCCTGCGTAACCACCACGTGGCCCATGAGATCGGCAGTATTATTGGCAAGGAATTGAACGGCGGAATCGCAAGTAATTCTTATGTTGCCTTGAGTCATAATAACATTACCGTGAACTTCGCGAACGTTTTCGCCGTTGAGGGTTTTCCCGATAAGCCGCTGGCCGGTAACCTGCAGAAGATCGCTGCTTACTTGCGCACTCATAAAGCCCGCGTAAATACAGATTGATATGAGCGTGAATAAAAATCTACGCGTCATTTTTTCTTATTGTTTATTGTTGTTGAATAGGTAATGTTGAAAATAGTATAATTGCTTAACCGCTGATCCGATTCAAGGCCGTAGCCCTCGATAATTTCTTTAGGCGAAGTAATTCTTACAAATTTATCCGTAACTATTTTTTGATCGCTGTTGCGCCACATCAACTGACTTGTATTAAGAACGACACCGCTGTCATTGCGGGCAACTACACTATCCATCGCGTACATGTTTTGAGTAACGTCGTCCACTTTTCCTCTTAGCGCAGTTAGGGTTGTTGTTGCTTTTTGGCTGCTGTCGTAAAAATTTATTTTAATTCCGTCAAGCAGGGTAATTCTTTGTTTCTCGAACATTTTAAGATGATCTGCAAAGAGTACCGCCTTTATCAAACCGTCGTTTGTAAAAGTGATTTTCGAATTCCAGCTTTCGTTGGAAGGAATTTCTCCCTCGACCCCGGACTTATCTATTTGCGGCTGAATTTTTTCTTCCGAACATGAAGCGGCGACAAAAAGTAAAAGCAATAATGTCAGCTCACGTATCATCTTGATTGGAGACCCAGCTTTACAAGATCGTGCAGATGCAGAATTCCTTCGGGTTTGTTTAGTTCATCAACCACTATGAGCGAGGTGATATTAAAATTTTCCATCTGCTGAAGAGCGAACGATGCCAGGTATTCCTTCGAAATAGTTTTCGGCTTCCTCGTCATCATATCCGCCGCAGTTAAATTTTTGATATCGAGAGTCTTTTCAAGCAGGCGGCGTAAATCGCCGTCGGTAATAATTCCGCTGAGAGCGCCTTCATTACCAATCACGCAGGTTGTTCCAAGCCGCTTCGATGTAATCTCAAGGATAACATCTTTAATCGGGGCTTTCTCGGTTACAGTAGGCAAATCTTTGCCTTTTATCATTATCTCGGAAATTTTTAACGACAATCTTTTACCCAGACTTCCGCCGGGATGAAACAATGCAAAGTCTTCTGCGGTAAATCCTCTCATTTCAAGAAGCGCTATCGCAAGAGCGTCGCCCATTACGAGCGCGGCAGTCGTTGAAGCGGTTGGAGCGAGATCGTGAGGGCATGCCTCTTCCTTAACCCCAACGTTAAGAATAATATCACATTCTTTACCTATCTTGGAATCGTTCTCGCCGAGCATTCCGATTATCTTCACGCCGATTCTTTTAAACATCGGAATCAGATCGCTAAGCTCCTCCGTGTTGCCGCTCTTGGAAATTAAAATTACTATATCGTCTTTACGAACCATGCCAAGGTCGCCGTGAAGCGCGTCCGTGGGATGCATAAAAATTGCGGCAGTGCCTGTCGAGTTCATTGTGGCAACAATTTTACGCGCAATGATTCCCGACTTTCCCATCCCGGTAAATACAACCCTGCCTTTGGAATTAAAAATAATATTGACGGCGTTCTCAAAATTTTTATCGATGCTGCTTTCAAGATTAAGAACCGCGCTGCCCTCTATCCTAATTACTTCTTTTCCCTTGGCTATAATTTGATTCTCGGTCAACCGAACCTCTATTTTTTGAATATATCCAAAAAAGATTTTTTCTTTTGATCTTCTTTCTTAGCAAACAAATTGTAATCTAATTCAACACGGTTCCAATGCTTGTTATAAATTAAGAAGCCGGCAATCAATTGCTCGTCAGTAAATTCATTTAGATGCGTAAAGATTCTCCCGGGGTCGAGCGCGGTTTCCGGATCTTTATTTTGCATAAGAATCATAATTTCGTTGTAATAATTTGTAACCGGCACAAAATGATTGATGCCGCTTTCCGCGTTGTAAACCCAAATTTTTTTATGCGAAGGCGCAATAGCCAGAACAATTTTGTCTTTGATTAAAACTACTTCCCTTATATCTCCGCCGTCGTTGGGGGCTTTTAGTCCCGGCTTCCAATCCGAGTAAGTCCAAATTTTTGCGCCGCCAGGGTCGGCAGGAATAGTTTCGCCTTTTAAACTTTTTATGTCCACTTCAATTTGGTTTTCAAATTCTTCGTGAATGGTTACGTAAATTTGTGCGTTTGCGTAAACGATATTGGCAATTGCAAAAATCGGCGCAGACGGATCTTCAAGATCAACAACATCGTGTGCTTCTCCGAGTACTAAATTTCCCGCGCCGAATCTTCCGTAACCGATAACCATTAGACTATCGATTAGCTCGCGGTACTTTTTATAACCGGGTTTATTTTCGGGAAGCGCGGCAAAGAG
>JAKAHQ010000458.1 GCA_021814855.1 Bacteroidota bacterium
GGGCTTAAAGTTGAAATAAAAGCAAAGGCGGATTCATCCGGTAATTTAATTGCTAAGCTGATCAAGGTGCATTCAAACGGAGAATTTGATGTTTACGGTAAAATTGATTCGCTTTCTTTGAATACTGTTTACGTGGCCGGACTCACAATAAAAACCGACAATAGTACGGTTTACTTCGATCAATTCGATCATGTAGTTACTTTTGATAGTCTGAAAGCAGGCCAAATGGTCGAAATAAATTATATCAAAACAATGACCAAAGAAAACCAGGCTGTCAAAATAGAAATAGAGTGCAGCCCGAATTCCAGCCAATTCAATGGCGTTGTGTCCGCAGTCAATTCGAATCAAATACAACTATCTGTTCCGTCGTTCACAATAAATTCCAATACGGTATTTATTAACTCTGCTTTCACGCCGGTACAATCCGGTTCAATTCAAGCCGGCCAAAGTGTAACTGTTTGGGCTTTGCAAGATAATACCGGTAATTTAACCGCGGTCCAGGTTCAGATGATTTCCGGGGAGGTTACTGCCGTAGGAAATAATACAGGCACTGCTCGCCCGGTTAATTACCAGTTGATGCAAAATTATCCTAACCCGTTTAATCCAACAACAAACATCAGCTTTACACTTTCTAATCCGACGAATGTAAGATTGGAAGTTTATAATATTCTCGGCGAGAGAGTTACAACGCTGATCAATGGTCAAATGAATGCTGGAGTGCATCTGGTTAAATTCGATGGTTCCAACCTTGCATCAGGGGTTTATTTCTACAGATTAAAAGCTGGCGAATTTGTTTCTGTAAAGAAAATGATGTTGCTTAAGTAAGTTGCCCTAAGACAATGCTGGTCGGTGAATTTTAGTTCTCCGATTTACCGGCCGGCAAATTTTATTTAGACAATTTTCGGAGAGTTCGATGAAAAAAGTCATCATAAGTCTAGTATTGTTTTTAGCGCTTGTTGGAATTAATGAAGTTCGTGCGCAATCCAGAAAGTTTGGACTTGGCGTAATAGTAGGAGAACCTACGGGTTTAAGCGCTAAATTATGGCTATCGCGCAGTAATGCTTTAGCGTTTGGTTTGGGGTGGTCTGTTGAAGGTTATAGAATCAACGGATTTGATTCAGACTATGGTAATGTAACACGCACGCACATTCATGTTGATTATCTTTGGCATTCATTCACTGCTATTAATAGTCAATTCCCGTTGTATTATGGTATTGGAGGAAGAATCAATACCGGTCCGCAATACAGCGGCACCTTCGCTGTCAGAGGTGTGTTCGGTATAGAGTGGCTGCCAAGAGCAACTCCGCTCGATGTTTTCATTGAAGTCGTTCCTATTTTACAACTTGTAAACTCTACCGGATTTGGAATAGACGCGGGCATTGGCGCGAGATATTTTTTCTAAGAAATTGTTTTGTATAAAAAAAACGATCAGTTGTGAAAATCGTCAATATCATTTCCATCCTTTTATTTTTTAGCTTGATCGTTTTATCATGCAGCAGCGTAAGTGAAAAAAATTTTATCAACGGTAGTTTTGAAAAAAGTTATGACGGCGAAAGTCCCGACGGCTGGTTTGCAAACAATTTGCCTCATGCAAAAAAGTATGCCGTATTTGCGGTTGATAAAACAGTCTTTCACAGCGGCGGGCACTCAATCTTAATTTCACTCGACAAGAAATTGCCGGATGAATCTTTTACTTACAATTGGGCAAGAAGAATCGATGGATTAAAACCTTCCGGTGTTTATCAACTCCAAGGTTGGATAAAAACCAGAGAAATTAAAAACTCGCCTTACATAGAAATTCAATGCTGGAACAGCAGGACGGATCAGCTGGTCGCGAGTATATCAACTAAGTCAAGATTCCAAATCACCGGTACAAGTAATTGGAAACGCGTTGATATGATAATAAAAATCCCCTCCGGCATAGATAAAGTATTATTAATTGCCGGTGTTCCAAGCAAAAATAATGACGGCGGGAAAGTCTGGTTTGATGATATAAGCATTTCCCAACTTGAGAAACTTTCTAAAATGGAACCTTCCTATAAAAAATAATTCGCGCTTGCATGAATTATTATAACTTATCACTTCATTTCCACAAATTACTTTCGATAATAAAAAGGGGAGACATAATTAAGCGGAGTATGATATGATCCCTTTAAATTGCTGGGAATATAAAAATTGCGGAAGGCAACCCGGAGGATCTAAGGTAGCGGAACTTGGTGTTTGTCCGGCGGCCATAGAACCACGGGTCCATGGAATAAATCATGGTAAAAATGGCGGACGCTCTTGCTGGGCAGTTACCGGAACACTGTGCGGCGGCGCTGTGCAGGGAACTTTCGCTTCAAAATTGTCCAACTGTCTCCAATGCGAATTTTATCAACTTGTGGGAAAAGAAGAAGGTGCGAATCATCAAAGCGCAAAGGACATCCTCGCGAAATTGAAATAGCTCGGTAACACTTTACTGCTTTACTGCTTTAAGTGCTTCTAAGTTAGCATTGATTGTTTTGTCCAAATCTTCTTTTGTATGCACCGTTGAAACAAAGAGAGCTTCGTATTGAGCCGGCGGTAAATATATTCCGCGGTTTAACATCGCATGAAAATATTTTCCGTAAAGAGCGGCATCGGATTTAACCGCAGAATTATAATCGGTTACCGGTCCCTCTGTAAGATCGGA
>JAKAHQ010000459.1 GCA_021814855.1 Bacteroidota bacterium
TTCTCTTTTGTCTCGTCGTCGAAATATAATTGCGACTTGCCGGAATATTCCTGGTGTCTGCTCAAATCAAAATCGGTTCTGTTGTGAATTCCTTCTATCTCTCCCCAGCCGAACGGGAACTCATATTCAATATCAGTCGCTTCTTTTGCATAGTGCGCAAGTTTATCTTTCGGGTGATCGTGGAAACGCAATTTTGTCGGCGTCATTCCAAGCGATTTGAACCAATTAATTCTTCTTTCTTTCCATTCGTCGTAATGCTGCTTATCGGTTCCTTGTTTGCAGAAGTACTGCATTTCCATCTGCTCAAATTCGCGCGTGCGGAACAAAAAGTTTTTTGTATTGATCTCGTTACGGAACGCTTTGCCGATCTGCGCAATTCCAAACGGAAGTTTTTGACGGCTTGAATTCAGAACATTCAAAAAGTTTACAAAAATTCCTTGTGCTGTTTCCGGTCGCAGATAAATTATGTTTGCAGAATCATCTACCGGACCGAGAAAAGTTTTGAACATCAAATTAAATTTGCGCGGCTGAGTGAATGTACCTTTGTTTCCGCATTGAGGACAGTTCAGTAAATTCAAAAATTTCGGCGCCAAGTTTTGATCTTCGAGAACCGTTGTAAATTTATCATTAAGCGATCCTTCTTTAGAAAGAATTGTTGGATCAAAATCCTTAAGAGATTTTTCTTTGTTCTTGTCACTTATCAATTCTGCCAGCGTATCTAATCTGAATCTTGCTTTACATTGTTTGCAGTCGATCATAGGATCGGTAAAATTTTCAACGTGACCGGAGGCTTCCCAAACGCGTGGATGCATTAGGATTGATGCGTCCAATCCTTCAACATCTTCACGGTAGGTCATTGCTTTCCACCATTCCTCTTTCACATTCTTCAAAAGTTCTACACCAAGCGGACCGTAATCCCAACAGCCATTTAAACCGCCGTAAATTTCGCTGGATTGAAATACAAATCCTCTTCTCTTTGCAAGCGATACAATTTTTTCTACAGTTTCATTCTGATTCTTTGCGATGGTACACCTCTAAAAAAATTTTCGGGCAAATATAATAAAAGGAGTGTGAAGTTAGAAGTTTAGATTACCGTTCTATAAAATAGTTAACAGAAAGATCGAATATTAAAATAATCTTACGAGTGCATAAGTTATTGCAGAAATCAATGCGCTTATGGGAATAGTAAGAATCCATGCCCAAACTATTTGTCCAGCCACTCCCCATTTTACCTTCATCAATCCTTTTATTGAACCGACACCCATTATAGAGCCGGTTATAGTGTGCGTTGTGCTAACCGGAACGCCCATTGCCGTTGAGAAAAAGAGAGTGGTTGCCGCACCAACTTCTGCGCAAAATCCATCTACTGGTCGCAGCTTGGCAACGCGCTGTCCCATCGTTTTAACAATTCTCCATCCTCCAAAAACGGTTCCCAATGCCATAGCCGCATGGCACGCTAGCACAACCCAAAGCGGAATGTAAAATTTATCGATGATGTGCGTACTAAATAGTAGTCCGGCAATTATACCCATTGTTTTTTGAGCGTCGTTACCGCCATGACCCAGACTGTAAGCAGCAGCAGAAATCAATTGTCCTTTTCTAAAAATGTGATCAACTTTTAATGGATGGCTATTTCGGGACAGCCGATAGACTATTACACCAATCAAAACTCCTAATATTAAACCTAACATAGGAGAAATAAAAAGGAAAAGTACGGTTTTGAAAATTCCGCTTCCTACCAGCGAAGTGTGACCCGCTTTAACCATTGCTGCGCCAATCAAACCGCCAATTAATGCATGCGATGAACTTGTCGGCAAACCGAAATACCAGGTTATTATATTCCAGATGCATGCGGCAAGAAGAGTGGAAAAAATAATTGATGCGTCAATAATTTGAATATCTACAATACCTTTGCCAATAGTACCGGCAACATGAAGACCAAAAACCAAGAAGGCAACAAAATTGAAAAACGCCGCCCAGACAACCGCTGTCCGAGGTGTAAGCACTCTTGTAGAAACAACTGTTGCAACCGAATTTGCCGCATCGTGAAAGCCGTTAAGAAAATCGAAAGTTAAGGCTAATACTATAAGAAGAATAACGGCGATGGTCATCCTTAAGCCTGTTTAACCAGAATAGATTCAATTATTTTGGAAACGTAGTCGCATTGATCTAAAACTTTTTCCGAGGTTTGAAAAATATCTTTCCACTTCATAATATAGATTGCATCATTATTGCCACCGAACAAATCTGCCATTACATCATTGCGAAGCTGGTCTCCTTCATCTTCTATCAAATTAACCTCGTTGCAATAGCGCAATACTTTTTTGGGTTCTTTCATGTTCCGCAAACCGCCGATTGCTTTTGAAAGCGATTCAACGGAACGATCAATCAATTTAATTTCTTCTCTAAACTTCGGATTGATTTCAGTTATTTTATAAATTTTCATTTGGTTGGCAACTTTAAGAATGTAATCAATAACGCTGTCAAGTTCGTGAGCAAGCTGGTGAATATCTTCCCTATCGATCGGTGTGATAAAAGTCTTGTTCAATTTTTCAACGATGTTAAACACCATGCTATCAGCTGTACGTTCGATCTCTTTTATTTTCCTTACATCTTCCTCACTGAAAATAGGTTTGCTCATGTTATCTTGAAATTGTTTTGACGCCGCT
>JAKAHQ010000460.1 GCA_021814855.1 Bacteroidota bacterium
TTGAGGCTTCTAAAGAAGAAATTCTTAAAAAGCTGCATACAATGCTTACTAAAGATCTTTATGAAAAATTTTACCCGCTGATTCTTGATAAGAATTACGGCGGATTCTTATGCAATCTTTCCTATGACTGGAAATTTGTAGATCCTCAAGATAAAATGATTGTTACGCAGGCAAGACATACCTGGACTCCTTCAAAAGCGGCGCATTTTTTCCCGGACGACAGTCGTTATACCGAAGCAGCATGGCACGGTTACAAATTCCTTAAGGATGTAATGTGGGATAAACAGTACGGCGGTTATTTTACAACCCGTAGTCAGCAAGGAGATATTTCCGATTACCGCGGCTACTTTGAGGAGAAACGAACTTACGGAAACGCTTTTGGAATTTACGCCCTTGCCGCTCTTTACGAATTAACAAAAGAAAAAGAAGTGTTGGACTTTGCGATCGAAGGATTTGATTGGATTGAAAAGCACGCTTACGATCCGGTAAACGGCGGGTATTACCAGTTTATGACAAGAGAAGGAAAATATTTTGGGCCGGAGGAAATCAAAACCACAAAAGCTTCCGACGCTGTAGAAGCCGGGTTCAAAGATCAGAACAGCTCGATTCATCTGCTGGAGGCATACACCGAATTGTATAATGTTTGGAAAGATGAAAAATTAAAATCGCGTCTGTTTGAATTACTAACGCTAATCCGTGATAAAATAACTACCGATCTCGGCTACATGAATTTGTTTTTCGATCAGAATTGGAATCCGGTATCTTTCAGGGAGTTAGGCGAAGAAGAAAGAAAAAAGAATTACAATCTCGATCATGTTTCTTTTGGCCACGACTACGAAACGGCATTTCTTCTTCTCGAGGCATCATACACGCTCGGTTTAAAAGATGATATTAAAACCTTGCAGACTGCAAAGAAAATGATGAACCACGCCATTGAAAACGGTTTCGATAAAACTGTGGGCGGATTTTATGAAGCGGGTTATTACTTCAAAGGTTCCAACAAATGCTCAATTATAATCGATACTAAAAACTGGTGGGCGCAGGCCGAAGCTCTAAACGCACTCTTGTTATTCTCCAGAATCTTTCCCGAAGAAAGAAAATACTACGACCATTTTTTAAAGCAGCTCGATTATGTTGACAAATATATTCTCGATCATGAATACGGCGGATGGTTTGAAGGCGGTACGGATAAAGAACCGCATCTTAAGAAAGGGCCTAAAGGGCATATCTGGAAAGCGTGTTACCACGAAGGACGTTCGCTGATGAACTGCATCAAAATGTTAAGCAATGAGAATTGTGAACTGTATAAACAAAACGAGAAGTTCAGGGAGGTTAAACACGAAACAGAAGAATTTTTAACGCACTGGAAAAAAGCGGCTAAACTTCTTTGATTGGATTTTACTGAAGGAATTTCTGAGCCCGCGCTTTTACGCGGGTTTTTTTATTGCTCATTGTCATGATATTCGAATACTTCTTAACAAAGCTGGTGATATAATAAATCACGATGCAACTCCCCTCACATTTTTATAAAGTAAGCGCTGTGAGATTTTGCTATTGAAGGGCGGCTGATGAAAATAAAATGATTTTTTTCGGCTAAAGAAATTGTTTTTGTAAACGCTGCTTCATCAACATGACCTTTGGGTTCTGCGACAAGCAGTCCCGCCCCGTTTTTTAGTGAATAAAATATGTCGGAAAATAATTTATCCGGGTTGGGCGCCTCGTGAACCATCGCGAATGCGAGAGCAAAATCAATCGTTCCGTTATAACTTTCTAACCTCAGGGAATCGGAAGAGCAAAGATGCGGAACAATTCTATCTGCCAGACCGGCTTTTTTAGAACGCTTCTCCAATTTTTCGAGCATCTTTTTCTGCAAATCCACACAGATTACCCTGCCGTTTTCTTCTACCATTTCGGCTAAAGGCAGACTGAAATATCCCATTGCCGAACCAATGTCAAGCACGGACATGCCGGACTTCACATAAGGATTTAGAATTTGATATGGATTCTGGAATAATTTTCTTACCGGGCTTAGCAGCAAATAACCAATCCATACCGGGCATACATGTGTTTCCATCAATTCACCGACTAATTTTAATAATGAATTAATTAAGACGACCGCAAAAGAATAAACTATTTGCACATCAGACGCCTTAAACGTTCAAAAGGTTGTAGAAATGAATGAACGGAAAATGGAAGGTTTAATTAGCGATTATTCCAAGCTGATAATTTTAATGTTATCACACGGGATTAAAAACTAATTTGCTTGCGAGGCAAGAGAATGATTCACCCCGTTCGGTAAATTTCTTAATTTCTTATTATAAAACGGGCGGTAAGGCCGGCTTATTTTTCCGTCTTGTTCTTTTGAGCTTCTTTCTCTTTAATCCGCTTCTCGGCAGGAATTGCAAATTGATATTTTGTGGAAGCCAATACGCATCCCGGTCTTCCGGGCACGCAATCTTTTTTAAGTCGCAGGCAATAATCTTTTTGAAAATCCAGGTGAGGACATGAAAACGAGCTCATATTTATTTCCTCTCAATTCTTAATTTCCTATTACACACCCGATCTCGAAAGAAATTAATTCATTCTTTCCCGCTTGGCAAAATAACTCATCAATGCTTTATCGAACGGCTGGCTTGTGTCGATCAAATTATATTCAATTCCG
>JAKAHQ010000461.1 GCA_021814855.1 Bacteroidota bacterium
CGGCTACGGTCCGGCTTCAAGAATTAACAGCGTGGGCAATCCTGATCTTCAACCCGAAAGAATTAAAGAATATGAATTCGGTTTTGATACGCAGCTATTTGATGATGTAAGTTTAGAATTTACTTACTACCGTCAGAACGCAAGCGGATCTATTGTAGATAGACCCTTAGCCCCATCAACAGGTTATGGCGCCTTTTCGCAGCCTTATAATGTTGGTTCGTTAAAGAATTGGGGATTTGAGTCTTTACTTCAATATAACCCGATTAGAACCGCGGACTATAATTTAAACATCAGTCTGATTTGGAATTACCAGAACAGCGAAGTTACAAGTCTTGGCGGTGAAGCCCCGATTTATGATCAATGGAATATAAATGTTTTTAAAGAAGGTTTAAGAAAGCATGAATTCTATTATTGGAAAACTACAGGCGCAATGTTTGATCCCCAAACAAAGGAATATGTTGGTCCGCAGATGACCGCAGAACGGCAAGACTTGGGAAACCCATATCCCGATCACAGCGGATCGTTGGCAATCAATTTTAAATTCCTTAAGAATTTTAATTTGTACGCGTTGGCGGAATGGGGCCTTAACAATAAAATTTTCTCAAACACACTTTATTTTATGGCACAATTCGGCGGATACAAACCGCTTAATGATTTGTATGATAAGCTTGCAACTCAGACACCGGGCAGTCCGGAATATGTAAACACCGCAAACGAAATCGCGAAGCTCGACCCGATTAATCAGGGCAACTTTGTTTTTGACGCCCAGTATTTGGTATTGCGCGAAATTTCACTTGGATATGATTTAACGGATCTTCTTCAAAAGTATGAAATGAATTCGTATATAAAACATTTCTCAATCGGTATTTCGGCAAGAAATGTTTGGAGAACTTCTAAATATAAATTATCCGACTTCGAAGTAAACTCTACCGGTGGAAGCGGCGGCGGAGTTACTTCAGCGGCGTTAACAAGAGGAAATGATTTTCTCACTTTGCAAAACCCCAGGACAGTTAATTTCTGGGTAAACGTTGGATTCTAAAGGAGGAGATATGAAAAAGATAAAATTATCACTGATGCTCTTTGCATTTATACTGCTGAATTCATGCAGCGACTTTGTGAACAACATAGATAAACCGGTTCAGGTTGTTGACGATAAAGATCTTAACTCTTCGGATATTACGTTTCTGGTAAAAGGAATTCAATTTAGATTTGCGGAAACGGCAACAAATATTTTAATGTGCGCGGAGGGACTTTCCGATACATTTATATTTGATACAGATGTGCCGAACGCGACTTTCCCGCAATACCAGGAAATTGATAATGCCCAGATACTTACCGATAACAATTCGGTTAGACAAATCTTCAACGATCTTGGTGAACTGAGATTTTATGCCGACGATATTGTCAAAAAAGCGGAACAGTATTCGTCATCGCTGACAGATGCTGTTAAGAAGAACGCTTTATTTAACGGATACTTTTACGGAGGCATTGCCAGATATTATTACGCAACATACTTCGGAAGAAATTTAACCCAGGGCGGCGCTACAATTGATAAGAGTGCTTTTATTCCGTCCGCGCAAATGTATGGCTTTGCGTTAGAAAAATTAAAAGCGGCTTTAAATTGGGCACCGGACGAAGCAACCAAAAGAATAGTGAATACTCACATTGCACGTATCTATTTATTCATCGGTGATTATTCAAATGCAGCTCAATATGCTTCTAACGGTATGATGGAAGGCGATAATAATTTTGACGCTTTATATAGTCTCGAATTCCCGAATCAATTTTACATTTTTGCGGGAAGATACAGGGCGCAATTTGTAATGGATTTTAGATTTAAAAACTATATTGACGCTAATCCGCAAGAAGCATCAAGAGTAGTAATTGAACCTGTTGAAGGCAACAGCGGCAAAATTTACTACATGCAGGCAAAGATGATAATTGACGACGACCCGGTCGTTACTGCTACCTGGCAGGAAAATACTTTGATGCTCGCCGAACTTGCATTGAGAGGACAAGCTACGGGCGACGCGCTTGCGCTTGTTAACCAGGTTAGAGCATCACATAATATCGATCCTTTAACCGCTGCCGATCTTGATGTGATTTATACAGAACGCGATAAAGAACTTAACTGCATGGGATTAAGATTAGCGGACGAAAGGAGATTTAATAAGTTTCATTTGCCCGGCAGATGGGAATATTTCCCGCTTACCATCGATGAGATTAATACCAATCCGAATTTGTGAACAATAACAAAAAGGGTCGCTTGTAGCGACCCTTTTATTTATACATTAATTTCCCTCAGGGTAAGTTTATCGCTCTGAAAAAAAGATATCATCCATGATCATAAAATATCACTCACAAAAATTATTGTAATTATCCCAACCAATTTTCAGTTGTTGGTGGTGTTTTAGAAATTCCCATCTTCCGAAGATTCAATTTTTGATTTACCGCTGTAAAACTGTCTTCCATAGATGATTCGGTAGTGAAACGTAATTGATTTTGATCCTCTGCCGCCTTAAGTACTGTTTTCTGGTCTTTAGATGGATCTTCAAAAAGTCGGGGAATTTCTAACTTAGGATGATTTGTGTTGATTTTAATGCTGCTCATTTCAACCTCCTTGAATGAAGGTTAATTATATACGCTCTAATAATACAAAA
>JAKAHQ010000462.1 GCA_021814855.1 Bacteroidota bacterium
CCTTTAACGCTTCTTCGCCGTATGATCCTTCAAGAGTGTTGACTTCTGCGTAGTTTTTCTTTGAATCATAAATAAAATAATCTTCCTCAAAAGATTTACCGAGCATTTCAAGCTGGCCTCGGGAGTTGAAGCACATCGAGGCGCCGTCAAAAATTAATTCGGTTTGGGCCCCTACACAGCAAGCGTAAACAAGCGGAAGTTTATCATCGCGCGTCAATACGGAAAGCATGTTATATTTTTCTTTTCGCTTGCCGTAAGCGTAAGGACTCGCGGAGATATTCAACAATAAAGTAGCGCCGGCGTCTACCAATTTTTTAATCGGGTCAACCGGGTAGCGCCTGTGTTTCCAATAATCTGCATCGTTCCATGCATCCTCGCAGATTGAGATTCCCAGTACTTCATCTTTAAACTTATGAACGAAAACTGCTTTAGCCGGTTCGAAATATCTTACTTCATCGAAGACATCATAATTTGGTAATAAAGTTTTATTCTGTACAAACTGAATTTTACCCTCGTAGCAAAGCAAAGCGGAATTATAAACGCCTGTTCCTATTTTTTCTTCGTAGTCCTCTGTAATAGCGCCAAACACTAACCCAACGCCGGAAGTGATGGAAGCAATTTCTTCCGCCGTCCTTTGAACTGCGTTTCGGAATTCTTTCTTTTCAACCAGGTCCAACGGCGGATACCCGCATAAAAATAACTCAGGGAAAAGAACTATATCGGCGCCGTCGGTTACACCGCGTCTATATCCTTCAATTATTTTTTTCGAATTGCCTGTTAGGTCACCGATAACCGGATTTGATTGACAAACTGCTATTTTCATTTTCTAAATTTCATTTTATCTTTTGGCTAAAATTAGTAAGAACAGTAGTATTTTCAAATTGACAGCGTCATTCTTTTATCTAACCTTTTAATACTAAATGCGTCTTAAGTAACGGAAACAAAAAATGAGGTGATGCCATGAGAGACAGATTATATCGTTCGAGACGCTTCAGAGTATTCGGCGGTGTTGCAGGTGGTTTGGCTCAATATTTTAATATCGATCCGGTACTTGTTAGAGTATTGTTTGTAATTATCACCATAATGCATGGATTTGGAATACTGCTTTATATTATTCTTTGGATCGTTGTTCCCGAAGAACCATTTGAGATGGCATACAAGGTAAATCCAGAGACGGCCGATTCTTCAGCGCAGCCACAAGACTCCGGAGAATTTTTTGCTCAACCTGTTAAATCGAAAGAAACCGGAAGAATCATTGCGGGCGTTGTGCTCATCGGCATCGGTTTAATTTTCTTTGCCGATAGAATAATTCCTTCTTTCGACCTTGGAGATGTATTGCCAATAGCAATGGTTTTAGTTGGTGTTGCCTTAATTTGGAATTCAATGAAAAAGTGATGGAGCTAACATGAAATCCGGACAAATGTTTTGGGGATTTTTTCTTATAACACTTGGAGCGTTATTTCTTTTTACGAAATACGATTTAATCCAAAGCTCATTTGATTTCGTATGGAATATTTGGCCTTTGTTGTTTGTGTTCTGGGGCGCGGCTGTGATGTTTAAGAAGACGTATGTTCGACCGATCATAAGCGCTTTGTTTGGCGTCTTTTTGGCTCTATTAATTTTCGGAATAATCTTTAACACTTTCTGCGGATTCGATTTCCATGATTGGAATAACGGAACTTATACCGAGTACTATAACGAAGATTATGATTCTACGATGAAGACCGCGAGCATGGAAATAAATTCCGGGGCAGGCACGTTTATGATTAACGGAACAACGGATAAACTTGTGGAAGGAAAATCTTACGGAAGTCTTGCCGAATATGACTTCCGTACTTACAAAGAGGACAGCAGCGCAGATGTAGTTTTCAATCTTGATAAGAGGGACGGGAGTTTTTTTAAAGGAAGATTCCGCAACCGGCTTGATGTTAAGATGAATCCGAACCCGATTTGGGATATGAATTTTAATATCGGCGCATCAAAATCGAAATTTGACCTGTCCCCTTTCAAGATTAAGAATATTGAGCTTCATACAGGCGCCACAAGCACAATGATAAAGCTCGGCGATAAATTTGACTCGACCAATGTTCATATCGAAATGGGCGCGGCAAATGTAACTCTTGAGGTTCCTAAGACCACCGGTTGTTCAGTCGGAGGGGATATGGTGCTTATGTCGAAAGATCTACCAGGCTTCAGCAAGCGCAATTCCGATAATTACGAAACAGAGAATTTTGATATTGCAAAGAAAAAAGTCTTTGTAACAATTAACGCAGGAGTTTCTTCTATTAAAGTAGTCAGGTATTAAGTTCGAGATTATTTTTTCCGACTTTTGTAAATCTTGGGGGGATTCCAAAAATGCTTCTTCATGTCAACACAGCCGTCTTTATCAAAAGTCACTCCTTCCGATTGCAACAAGTCCTCCATCAAATGAATGTCCCCAAAGTGTACTTTGCCGGTTAACGCGCCGTAACGGTTTACAACTCTGTGAGCAGGTATATGTGCCTTCGATCCGTTTAATGCCCAGCCAACTGTTCTGGCAGCCGATCTTATACCGCATGCCTCGGCAATGGCCCCGTATGTAGTTACTTTACCTTTAGGAATTTTTGCCGTGACTTTGTAGACTCTATCAAAAAAATCTTCTTTAGATTTTTTATTAGC
>JAKAHQ010000463.1 GCA_021814855.1 Bacteroidota bacterium
AATAATTCCATCGCAAAGGTCTTTGAGATAACCAAGCAACACAGGGTCTTTGTTTATCTTAAGATAATTTACGAGGGACAATACCAATATTGATGATTGATCTGCACCTGTTTCGGCTTGAAGCCAGGTCGGTTTTTCAAATCCGCCGATATTCTTAAAACTTTTTTTCAGAGGTAAATTCCTCTTAATCGCCGCAAACAATCTATTCATGCTTTGATAAAGTCGATTCGAAAATGTAGTATCAGTTTTAGAAAATAGTTTATAAGTCTCAGAGAGCGCCCATACTGCACGCCAGCTCCACCAGTCAGGTTGAGCAACGCTCGTCTTGTAAGTTTTGTTTATGGAGTAATCACTTTGGATGAAATTATAAAAATAACCGCTCTCGGATTGCATGTGCAAAATGAATTCATTGAGCAGTTTAACCTTCAGCAAATATCCTTTATCACCGGTAGCTTTGTAATACATTGAATAAAAGACTGCGGCACGCGCAACATCGTCTATGCAAGCTATCCCTTCACCTTTCGCTTCAACCCATCTGTATTCGGGGTAATCGCTGTAGATGTGAATTATCGCCATCTTATTTCCATCAACCGCAATCTCTTCATAAAGTTTATCAAGGTGGGAAGGATTAACCAGAGCGATTTCTTTTTGTGAATTAAATTCCGGCTTATCCTTCCCATTGATTGTGATGGAGGCAACCAACACGAAGATTAAACATAGCGTAACTAATATTTGCTTCGAATTTCTCATTTGCAAACCGACAACAAATAATCGATTGTTGTTTCTGCCAAACAAATATTAGTATCTGCACCGGAGTAATAAATTTTCACATCACCGTTGTCTTCTACAATCCATCCGTTTGAAAAAACAACATTCATTACATCACCGATTCTTTCATAATCCAACTCGGGACTTAAAATCGGTTCCAGGCTTCTTCTTTTCACGATCCACGGTTTTTCCAGGTCCATTAATAAAACGCCGATGCGATAGGTGGATGTAATTCCGAATCCTCTAACGCCGTGATACAGCATTAACCATCCGTCTTTAGTTCTTACCGGAGTGCTGGAGTTTCCAATTTTATCTGCTTCCCAGGTTCCAGGCAACGGACCCGTCAGACATTTATAGTTCCCCCAGTGAATCAAGTCCGGACTGCTGCTAATCCAAATTTCTCTTTTGTCTTCGGCTGCAGGACGATCAACTTTCCAATAATAACCGTTAATTTTTTCCGGGAACAATGCTGCATCTTTGTTCGAAGGTTGACATATAGGCCCATGAGTTTTGAACGACTCAAAGTCTTCCGTCTCTGCTAAAATTACCAGAGGCATACGTTTGGAATAACCGGTGTATACAATAAAAAATTTATCGCCGATTCTAGTTATGCGCGGGTCTTCAATTCCCCAATTCACATATTCGTAACAATCCTTATGATCCTCAGGCGTTAAAGTCGGTTTTTCCCGAACGTGAAAATCAATACCGTTCTTACTTTCCGCCAGTACAAAAGACGAACGGCCATTAGGCATTTCCACACGGCAGAGTAAAAGATATTTATCTTTGAACCTAACAGCACCGGGATTAAAGATGCTGTTAATTTTAAAAGGAACCATTTCTTTTGTGAGGATTGGATTCTTAGAATATTTTTTAATGCCCATAATTATCACCCAAGTTAATTTCAGTTAATCGAGAATTATTAATTCATTTTAGAAAACAATTCGTCAAGCGGGATTCTTGCGAAGCCGCATGAAGAATCCGACATAGCGAAAGGAATTATTAGATTTTCGTTATGAACCATCGAACCGCAAGAATACACCACATTAGGTACGTAACCTTCCCTCTCGCTTTCGTCCGGTTCGATTAAAGCCGTGTCCATTGATCCTATTATTTTTGAAGGATCGTCGTTATCCAAAAGCATTGCGCTGATCGAATATCGTCTGAAGTATCCCACCGCATGAGTTATCAAGAGCCAGCCATATTTAGTTTCGATGGGAGAACCGCAATTGCCCACCTGCATAAACTCAAACGGATTGCGCGGTTTGTATAATATTTTCTTTTCGTTCCAATTGTAAAGATCATCCGAAAACATGAGGTACAAATTTTCACCATCGTTGCGTGAGGTAATGACGTACTGACCTTTTATCTTTCTAGGGAAAAGAGCCATTCCTTTATCTTGTATTTGACTTCCGTGCAGAGTGCGAATCCTAAATTCGCGAAAGTCTGTTGTTTCAAGAAGTTGAACCCGGAACGTTTTGCCGTTGTATGCCGTGTATGTACCATAATAACAAAAAGAACCATCGTCGTTCTGAAACTTAACAAGACGCACATCTTCCATTCCGACAGATTCGCTTCTTGACGCCGGAAAAATCACTCTCTCATCCAGCAGTGTGCCTGAATCAAATTCAATTTCGTAGTTGGACTCCAGTACATCCATAATCGCATTGTATAACTCATTCTCACCATTGAAATTTCTTTTTCCTAAAGAGGCTTTCTCGAATTCCTCAATTGAAAATTTATCATTCAGATCCTTCATAAATTTTTCGAAAAATTTTTGCTCTGTTTGAATTCTTTCTTTCACAAAACTTTTGGAAAATTTTTTACTCTCAATTCTTTTAGGCAGCACACAATATTTTGAAGTCTCTGGAATTATAATTTTGTTAGAT
>JAKAHQ010000464.1 GCA_021814855.1 Bacteroidota bacterium
GCGGCCGCGGCCAATTCCCCACCTGCTTGTTCGAGAGCCGGAAATCCGAGATCCCCTTTGTCAAGCAGTTGCATTTCGAACCCCCCGCCTGTGCCCAAACCGATAACAGGCGGCAAGGTATAGGTAAACACTATCCCATCATATATCTTCTGGAACTTGCCCGACAGTTCCTTCATAATCACGTCTCTGCTCCGGCCTTTCGCCAACCTTTCTTCCCACGGTTTCAGGGGAACGAAAATCGTGGCAAGATTAGAGCGCGCCGCATCGATCATCGAATAGCCGACCAGTGCACCCCAGGAGGACACTCCGTCCGTTTCGTCTATGAATTTACCTGCCTTTGCCACCGTGTCAGTGGTTCGGGCCAAGGTTGCTCCATCGGGCATCTGGACATTGACCAGTACCAATCCGTCGTCTTCCAGCGGGAGGAATCCGGTGGGAACGTTCTTGTAAGCGATACCTGTGAGCAGAACCAGCCCAACAAATCCATACGGAGAAAGTAAACTAATGGTTGAAAAAATCTTAAAGTGGTTTTCGGTAACTAAAAATATTAATTCGGTAGCTTTGAGGTATTTTAATGCAGCCGGTGCCGATGCTTCGGGAAATATCGGCGAGAGTCATTCGCCTGAACCCCATTTAATTCCTATAGTACTCAACACCGCGCTTGGTAAGCGAAAAGATGTATCAGTCTTCGGAAACGATTACGACACAACCGATGGTACTTGCATAAGAGATTACATTCATATTAATGATTTGGGGGATGCGCATCTGAAAGCTCTTAAATATTTAGAAGCCGGCGGTAAATCAAATATGATTAATCTTGGAACCGGCGATGGCAATTCTGTGCTGGAAATAATAGAGAAGTCTAAACAAATAACCGGGAGAGATATTCCGTATAAAATTGTTGAAAGACGTGCCGGTGATCCGGCGAGATTAGTGGCCGATAATAAAAAAGCAAAAGAAGTGCTTGGGTGGAAACCTCAATATAAAATTGAAGACATAATTGAAACCGCCTGGAAATGGCATCAAAATCCCAAATACTAAGAGGGCGATATTGATCTTTGAAAAATTATTTATAGATGGATTAATCTTAATCAAACCGGATGTATTTCCGGATGATCGAGGATATTTCTTTGAGTCGTTCAATAAAAAGAAATATAAAGAAGGCGGTATAGATTATACTTTTCTCCAGGACAATATTTCCAAATCTGTTTATGGAACCGTTCGAGGTCTTCATTATCAAGTTGGCGAATATGCGCAGGGAAAATTATGCAGCGTTATCTCGGGTAAAGTTTTAGATGTGGCCGTCGATATTCGATTAGGATCATCCACATTCGGCAAGCACTATGCGGCTGAATTGAGCGAAGAGAATAAAAATCAGCTATGGATTCCTCCCGGATTTGCACATGGTTTTTCGGTATTGTCTGAGACGGCAATCTTTAGTTATAAATGTACAAACCTTTATGATAAAGCAAGCGAGCGGGCAATTCTTTACAATGATCCCCAGTTAAATATTAACTGGAATGTTGAGAAGGAAATTGTTTCGCCAAAGGATTTGCAAGCCAAAAAGTTTAATCAAATAGAAAAAGATTTCTCTTATTAATACTTATAATTCTTAGAGGAGAAAGCAGATGAATCTTTCAGTTATTGGAACTGGTTATGTAGGATTGGTCAGCGGAACATGTTTTGCCGAAATGGGCAACCAGGTTATTTGTGTGGATAACAATCCCGAAAAACTTAAAAAACTTAATGCCGGCGAAGTACCCATTTACGAACCCGGGCTCGAAGTACTTTTTCATCGAAATGTTGAAAAGAAAAGACTTACGTTTACGAATGATTTAAAAAAAGCTGTGAATGAAACCGATATTATCTTTCTGTGTCTCCCCACACCTCAAGGCGAAGACGGCTCTGCGGATTTAAAATATGTTTTTAACGTAACGGATGAAATTGGAAAAATTTTAAGCGAATCTAAAACAGACAAATTTAAAATCCTTGTAAACAAAAGTACTGTCCCGGTGGGAACATCGAGGGAAGTAACGGCTATTTTAGAAAAGCATAATCTTAAAAATTTTGAAGTTGTTTCCAACCCGGAATTTTTACGCGAAGGTTTTGCCGTTGATGATTTCATGAAACCCGACCGTATTGTTGTTGGGGCTAAAACAAAAAAAGTTTTTGAATCAATGCGGGAATTGTATGAACCGTTTGTTCGTCAAGGCAACCCTATATTTGAAATGAACCCTGAAAGCTCCGAAGTAACTAAATATGCAGCCAATTCTTATTTAGCAATGAGAATAACCTATATGAACGAACTCGCAAACTTCTGCGAAAAAGTTGGCGCTAATGTAGATATGGTTCGCAAAGGTATGGGAGCTGATTCAAGAATTGGAAAGCGGTTTTTGTTTCCCGGAATCGGCTACGGCGGTTCATGTTTTCCTAAAGATGTGAATGCTTTGATTAAAACAAGTGAAGATTACGGCTCTCCGATACAACTGTTAAAAGTTGTTGATGAAATGAACAAACGACAAAAACTTGTTCTCGTAGAAAAAGTTTTACGTCATTTCAATTCCGATATTAAAGGAAAGAAAATTGCTGTTTGGGGATTGGCATTCAAACCTAACACCGACGATATGCGCGAGGCACCGGCTGTTATTATAAT
>JAKAHQ010000465.1 GCA_021814855.1 Bacteroidota bacterium
TTTTGGTGTATTATAAATTCAATTAATCTAAAATCGGAATGCAAATGCGAAAGAATTTAACTCTGATATTTGTTTTGGTTTTTACTGTTCTGACCTGGGCGCAAAATCCTAATGAGGTTCTCAACAAAGATCATTCAATTGATACAAACAAAGTTATTCTTACCAACGAAACGTTTAACCGGCTTGGTCAGGTAATTACTCAATTCATCAGTCACTATCATTACAAGAAACAACCGATAACCGATTCACTCTCAACGGAAATATTTAAAGAGTATATCAATAATCTGGATAACAACAAACTTTATTTCCTCGCTTCGGATATGGAGGGATTTGCGAAGTACAAGGATAAACTTGGAGAATACTTGAAGGACGGAGACCTTACGCCTGCGTTCGAGATTTTTAATGTCTTCAAGAAAAGACTTAATGAACGGATGAAATACATCGATGAGTTGTTGAAGGAGAAATTTGATTTTACGAAGGACGAATCTTTCACTCCAAACAGAGAGAAAGCAGAATGGGCGAAAACTCCGGTTGAGTTGGACGAACTATGGCGTAAAAGAATTAAGAACGATGAATTGAATATGATTCTTTCAGGCAAAGATGTTAAGAATGTAGCTGAAGTTCTGGCAAAACGCTATCACAATTATCACAAAATAATTTTACAGTATGACGGGGAGGATGTTTTTTCCCTTTTCATAAATTCCTTTACGCAAGTCTACGATCCTCATACGGATTACTTTTCACCTGCTGCAGCGGCAAATTTCAACATCAGCATGAAACTTTCGCTTGAAGGAATCGGCGCATCACTTCGTCAAGATAACGATTACACGGTGGTTGCTTCAATTATTGCAGGCGGACCGGCTAGTAAAAGCGGACTGTTGAAAGAGGAAGACAAAATTGTCGGCGTAGCTCAAGGCGATAACGGAGAAATGGTAGATGTAATTGGTTGGCGACTTGATGATGTAATTCAATTAATTAGGGGAAAGAAGGGAACTGTAGTTCGTCTCCAAATTCAACATGCAAAAGATGGCCCCGGCGATCCACCAACGACAATAAGACTTGTCCGGGACGAAGTTAAGTTGGAAGAACAGGCGGCTAAAGATGAAATACTGAATGTTCAGGAAAACGGCGTAAACTTTAAGATGGGTGTTATAAAACTACCGTCGTTCTATACCGACTTTGAAGGACAGCGATTGGGTAAACCGGATTACAAAAGTACAACACGCGATGTGCGTGCAATACTTAGCAAGTTCAAAAAAGAAAAAGTTGACGGAGTAATTGTTGATTTACGGAATAACGGCGGCGGTTCCTTGCAAGAAGCAATTTCTCTTTCGGGATTGTTTATAAAAGACGGTCCAGTAGTTCAGGTTAAGAATTCAGCAAATATGGTCGAGGTTGATAAAGACCCCGATCCGAACATTGTTTATGATGGTCCTCTTGCTGTTGTGGTAAATCGATTCAGCGCGTCGGCTTCCGAAATTTTTGCCGCAGCAATTCAAGATTACGGCAGAGGATTAATACTAGGATCTAACTCCTACGGCAAAGGTACCGTTCAAAACATGATCGATCTGAATCGCTCCATAATGGCGTCTGATAAAAATCTGGGTCAGTTAAAACTTACCATTGCTAAGTTTTACCGCATCACGGGAAGCCGCACACAACGACTTGGAGTTAAGCCCGTCATATCTTTCCCATCGCCGTACAGCGCAAAAGAATTCGGTGAGAGTTCACAACCAAGTGCGTTGCCGTGGGATCAAATTCAGCCGAGTCAGTTTACGAGATTCGGTAATTTATCTAAGATCATTCCAAAGCTGGAAGCGAAACATGACGAGAGAATAAAGACAGATCCCGAGTATCAGTATTTGCTTGAGGAACTAAGGGAGTTTAATGAAAATCACGACAGGAAAACTATTTCCTTAAATGAAAAGGTTAGAAAAGAAGAAAGAGAAAAAAACGAAGCGATACGTAAACAGCGGGAAGAAGAACTTGCTAAGTCACTCGGTATCAAAATAGAAAATAAAAAGGAAGTTGATGCTGCAGTTTCAAACACGAAAGATTATGAACTGAAAGAGAGCGGCAGAATTTTAGCCGATCTGATTTTATCTAAAGTTGGTTGACCGACCCCGCCCATGTCCCTCCCCCTACCAAGGGGAGGGAATATAAGAGAGGGGTTGAATTACTATGAAGACAAACGCAATTCGAATTTTAGAATTCCAAAACATTGACCACACCACAATAGAATATCAATTCAACGAAGAAGAAATTGACGCGGTTTCGGTAGCGCACAAAATTGGCGCGGAGCCGGAAACTGTTTTCAAAACTCTTGTGGCTCGTAACGATGAAAATGAAATTTTGGTGTTCGTAATTCCGGGCAGCTTTGAGTTAAATCTAAAAAAAGCGGCAAAGGCATCCGGCAGCAAAAATATAGAAATGATAAAAGTAAAAGAACTGCAGCCGTTAACCGGATACATTCGCGGCGGATGTTCACCAATAGGAATGAAAAAATTATTCCGGACGTTTATAGACGAAACTGCCCAGCTTCATAACAAGATTTACTGCAGCGCCGGAGTGGTGAGGGGAATGCAGATAAACATTGGTCCAAAAGACCTATGCGGGGTAGTAAACGCTGAATTTGCCGATCTAATCTAATTTT
>JAKAHQ010000466.1 GCA_021814855.1 Bacteroidota bacterium
TGTTATACTTCTTTCGTTATTGCTCTGGGGGTAGCTCTGGGGAATTATAGGCATGTTTCTATCTGTGCCTCTAACGGCGGTAATTAAGATTATTATTTCCAACTCAAGCTCTAAAAACATGCGGTTTATATCAAATCTGATGAGCAACTAAAGCTTCTTATAAATTATAGGTTTCCATTTCTTTTTCCAATCCGGCCGTCAATCCCGCTTTTTGAATATGCACACGCACACAAAATTTATTATATTTGTTTCAGTTGAAATATAATATGTTAAATAAAAAGAAAAAGAAGAACAGTTGATGATTCGTGCTGGGCAATTGCTATTTGAGGAATATCTCCTTGAATAGAGGAAAGTCCGAACTCCGCAGAACAAAGCGCCGGGTAACTCCCGGGGTTTCATATTGTCTGTCTAGTACAGAGATGTTGAGACACGGAAAGTGCCACAGAAAAAATACTTCCTGTTAAAGGAAATCTAATCTGCCTTGTGTGGATTAGATTATCATTAGCAGGTAAAGGTGAAAAGGCAGGGTAAGAGCCTACCGCTTCGAAAGTAATTTCGAAGGTCTCTGTTTGGAGAGTTCCGGCTTAAGACGGAATCAGGGCAAACCCCGCTTGGAGCAAGGTCAAGCAGAAGGTTCTGTAGGGTTTTCCTTAGACAAGGTTGTTCGCCTTGATAACCGCCGTAAGGCGGGTAAACCTTCGGGTAGACCGCTTAATCGCGCCAGTAATGTCGCGGTGAGATAAATAATTGCCATCCTCGATTTTTTTAATCGGGGAAACAGAATTCGGCTTATAGGCACGTTTCATCTGGTGCTCTTCTATAAAAGACGCCATGCATAAAAAAATCTGGAAACTGAAAGTAGCCCCGGATGAAAAATCCGTTCTCGCTCTTGCAGATAGTCTCAACGTCTCTGCCGTTCTGGCGGGACTTTTAATACAACGCGGTATAACAAATTTCTTCGAAGCCAAATCTTTTTTCAGACCGTCGCTCGAATCTCTTTACGATCCTTTTGAAATGAACGGAATGCACGAAGCCACTCAACGTGTAATTCATGCTTTAACGAACAACGAGAAGATTTGCGTCTATGGAGACTACGACGTTGACGGCACCTGCTCTGCCGCATTAATGTATTTGTTTCTAAAAGAACTCGGCGCTAATGTGGAAACTTATATTCCAAATAGACTGACCGAGGGATACGGAATTTCAATTCAGAGTGTAGACTATCTTAAAGAAAAGGGAATTAAGCTGATGATAACGGTTGATTGCGGAATTACCGCAGTTGAAGAAGTCGATCATGCAAACTCTCTCGGCATCGATACAATTATTTGCGATCACCACCAGCCGAAAGAAAAAATTCCGAGCGCTTATGCCGTTCTCGATCCGATAAAGCCGGGCGACACTTACCCGTTTAAACATCTTTCCGGGGCCGGCGTAGCTTTTAAGCTCGCGCGTGCAATCAGCGATCGAATCGGTAAAAGCGAAATGCCTTTAAAATATCTTGATCTTGTTGCTCTCGCCGGTGCTGCAGACATAGTTCCTCTTGTTGACGAGAACAGGGTTCTTGTTAAAGAAGGATTGGATTTAATTAATGTTTCGCCGCGTCCCGGTATTGCGGCTTTAATAAAAAGCGCAAGGATGGATCCCGGAAATTTAACAGCGGGACAAATAGTGTTTACAATTGCGCCGCGCATTAACGCCGTAGGAAGACTGGGCGATGCGAACCGCGCCGTTGAGTTGTTCACTACCGACGATCCTCAGAAAGCGATGGAACTTGCACAAGTGCTTGAGGGAGAAAATACCGAGAGAAGAAAAATTGATGAGATGACGTTTTCCCACGCCATGCAGCTTGTTGAAACCGATATTAATTTTGATACGGACCTTGGTATAATTCTCCACGATGATAACTGGCATCCGGGCGTAATTGGAATTGTCGCATCACGGCTGGTCGAAAAATTTCATCGGCCAGCAATTATGTTGACAACTATAGACGGCGTAGCCAAGGGTTCCGCAAGATCGGTTCCCGGCTTCAATATCTATGATGCACTTCAAAGCTGCGATGACCTGCTTCTTCAATTCGGCGGACACGAAGCCGCTGCAGGTCTGGCAATTGAAATTGATAATCTTAAAATTTTCCGCCAACGGTTTAACGCTATTCTTAAACAGAATATGAAGGAAGAAGATATATTTCCGGAAGTTCACATCGATGCTAAGCTTCACTTCTCCGAAATCTCGCCGAAGTTCCTTCGCATACTCGATCAGCTCGCTCCTTTCGGACCGGGAAATATGCGGCCCGTATTCTTAAGCGAAAATGTAAGTCTTGTTTACCCGCCCAGGATTGTCGGCAACAATCATTTTGTAACAAGCTTCAAACAAAACGGAAACGATAAAGTGTTCGATGCAATCGGATTCAATCTCGGCTCGTTTGCCGGCCTTATTGATAAACAAAAAAATTTGGTGGATATTGTATACACAATCGAATCGACGCAGAAGGAAGGAAAAACTTATCCGCAGATTCGGTTGAAGGACATAAAAGTAAAAGAAAATAACAATTGAAAAATTTAGAGGAGGATTTGTATGTCCGGTCACTCAAAATGGGCTACGATTAGAAGAAAGAAAGGCGCACTTGATGCCAAGCGCGGCAAAATGAGATCG
>JAKAHQ010000467.1 GCA_021814855.1 Bacteroidota bacterium
CACAACCTGGATCAGCTGATTAAAATTTTTGAGCAGATTAAAAATTTAAACGGGCCAATTCTTGTCCATGTCTCAAGCGAAAAAGGAAAAGGTTACAAACCGGCGGAAGAACATTTTCAACGTTTACACGCTGCAACGCCGTTTGATAAAATAACCGGCGAAGCTATCAAAAAGAGCGGTGCGCCGGCATCGTACACATCAATTTTCGGTGAAGCGCTCGTTGAAATAGCAAAACAAAATCCTAAGGTGATTGGCATTACGGCAGCAATGCCGGACGGAACCGGTTTAGATATTTTGCAGAAAGAATTGCCGGATCAATACTTTGATGTTGGAATAGCCGAAGAACACGCTGTTACATTTGCTGCAGGTATGGCCACGCAGGGAGTTATTCCTGTAGTTGCTATCTATTCGACCTTCTTGCAGCGGGCATTTGATCAAATTATTCACGATGTCGCTCTTCAAAAATTACATGTAGTTTTTGTTTTGGATAGAGCCGGCCTGGTGGGAGCGGACGGACCTACACATCACGGGTCATTTGATTTGAGCTATCTAAGATTGATTCCTAACATGGTTGTAATGGCTCCTAAAGACGAAGCCGAATTAAGAGATATGCTCTATACCTCCGTACATTATGTTGAAGGACCGGTGGCGTTGCGTTATCCAAGGGGCTCGGCTCTCGGCGTGCAAGTAAAAGATGGATTTACTCAACTGCAAATTGGAAAAGGCGAGAGAATCATTTCTGGCCGCGATGTTGCGTTGCTGGCGGTTGGTAACATGGTTGAATATGGAAGAATTGCCGCCGAAAAATTATTAGCCGACGGCATTCACTGCGACTTAAATAACATGCGTTATATTAAACCGTTGGACTATGGATTAATTGATGAAGTCTCCGGCCGTTTTGATAAAATTGTAACGTTGGAAGAAAGTACGCTTGCCGGAGGATTCGGTTCGGGAATTCTAGAATATTTAAATGATAAAAAATTCAAGGGCGATATTTTAAGAATAGGTCTGCCTGATAATTTTGTAGATCACGGAACACAGGCCGAACTTCACAAAATTCTTGGAATTGATCCGGACGGAATAACTAAACGGGTCAAAACATTTTTACAGAGTAGAATTAATCAAGGCGTTGTGGCTTAATGGAAAAAACCAATGTTGCGGTTATAGGACTTGGCGGGATTGCGCAATTGGTGCATTTGCCCATTTTATCCAAGCTGAGCAATGTTAACATTTCGGCTGTAGCGGATATTAATAGGAATCGCTTAAAAACCGTTGCCGAAAAATTTGGCGTGCGTAAACAATTTGTGGATTATAAAGAATTACTTACCGATGAAAATATTGAGGCGGTTATTCTTGCCACACCAACCAATACTCACAAAGAAATAGCCCTGGCTTGTCTCGATTCAAAAAAAGATTTGTTGATTGAAAAACCGATTGCGCGCAATACCGCCGAAGCAAAAGAAATTTATACTGCAGCTAAGAAGAATAAGAAAAAAATAATGGTGGGTATGAACCTCCGGTACAGACCCGACGCAATGTTAATGAAAAGCCTCGTAAGCAGCGGGGAGCTCGGCGAGATTTTTTATATTCGTTGCGGCTGGCTGCGTAAGCAGAGCAGCGATCAAAAATGGTTTCTCAATAAGAACCAATCTGGCGGCGGTGTGATAATTGATCTCGGAATTCTGATGCTCGATTTATCTTTATGGATAATGGATAATCCCAAGATTAAAAATGTCTCAGTTCAAAAGTATAATCATAATACAAAAGATGTCGAGGATTCGGCCATAGGGCTTGTTAGACTTGAGAACGAAAGCATAATCAGCTTCGAGGTTAGCTGGGGACTTCATTCGGAGTGGGATAAATTTCATCTTGCAGCTTTCGGAACCCAAGGCACAGCGCATCTTAATCCGCTGAGAGCATATAAAAGGCTGGAATCGAGCCATATTGACTATACGATTCCCAATTCGGCAAACAGTCAAAATCTCTTCAAGAAATCGTATGAAAATGAACTGAAACATTTTATAGGCGCGGTGCGAGACAATAACTATATTACTTCTTCTGTCGACGATGCCGTTATGTTGATGAATCTACTGGAAGCAATGTATAAATCCGCTCAACTTAAAAAAGAAGTTAACGTTTGACTATGAAGACAAAAATTTTACTCGTTGATGATGAAAAAGATATTGTTGAATTTCTGAGCTACAATTTGAGCCAGGAAGGTTTTAAGGTAATTACCGCATACGACGGAAAAGAAGCTCTGGATAAATTACATCAGAAACCGGATTTGATAATTTTAGACGTTATGATGCCCAAGATGGACGGATATGAAACCTGCACAAGAATTAGAAGTATTGACGAATATAAAAATACACCGGTGATTTTTCTTACTGCCAAATCAAGCGAAATAGACGAAGTGCACGGCTTAAATATAGGAGCCGATGATTTTATACAGAAACCAATCTCCCCGAAAAAATTAATTGCGCGTGTAAAATCTAATCTGCGCAAATCGGAAACATCTCAGGCCGAGAGCTTGGCGGCTAAAGAAATCAAAATCGGCCCGCTTCATATTGACAAAGAAAAATATACTGTAGAGATTGATGCCGAACCTATTTTTCTTCCCAAAAAGGAATTTGAAATTTTGACTTATC
>JAKAHQ010000468.1 GCA_021814855.1 Bacteroidota bacterium
GTAACTGCCGTAACATGCACGGATGTATCGCGGCTCTGAACCATGTGGTGCATAATTCTCTGGCGCACGGTATCCATAGGAATTATTTCCGTACGAGCGCCGGGTTTAAATTTTACTTCGCCGAATTTTTGCTCTTCTAATTCTTTTTGTTTCGCTGTGACTTCTGTAAAAGAACTCTTTCCAATTCTGCCCTTTTTTAGATATTCAAGCACATCATTCTTTGTAACGCGGCTGTTAATTCCCGTACCAGTAATTTGTTCAAGCTCATTCATCGAAATTCCTTCCGTCCTGGCAATGTTTAAAACCAACGGAGAATAAAATCTACCGGAAGATTTACTGTGATCCGGAGGATAGATATTATTATCTTTAACTGTTGATGAAATTTTCTCCAGCTCATGTTTTTGCTCTTGCCCTTGCTTATTATCTTGTTGTTTAACTATACCAGTGCTGGTCCTAATCTTAGCAATTGCTTTTCCAACTGCCACAGTATCATTTTCTTTATAAAGAATTTCAACAAGAATCCCTTCTACCGGCGACGGTACTTCCGTATCAACTTTGTCTGTACTTATTTCTAAAATGATTTCATCAAGGTTGACTTTGTCGCCGACTTTTTTATGCCACCTTACAATTGTCCCTTCCATTACGGATTCACCCATTTTAGGCATAGGAACATCAACGATCTCTCCACCAATCTGTGTTGTTGATGCAACTTCTTTTTTATTTTCTTCAACTTGGTTTGCCTTGCTCTCGCCGTTGGTTTCAAGAACCGCAACGACAGTTCCTACCTTCACAGTATCCTGCTCAAATACTTTTATATCAACCAAGACACCATCTTCCGGACTAGGAATTTCGGTATCCACTTTATCAGTACTAATTTCATAAATAATCTCATCCTTCTTAACCTTCTCGCCTTTTTTCTTATGCCACTTGATGAGTGTTCCTTCCGTAATACTTTCGCCCATTTGAGGCATTACGACATCAACTCTCATGTTTTATCTCCAAATATAATTTTTTGTTTTGTCTCTGTGTGTCTCTGTGCCTTCGTGGTTTATATTTTCACCGCAGAGAAACAGAGGCACGGAGTTCAAGTAACATTTAGTAATTCAACAACTTCTTAACTGCATCGTAAATTTTTCCGCGCGAAGGAAGAATAAAATTTTCAAGACTTGGCGCGTAAGGAATCGGTGTATCGGCTCCGGCTAATCTTCTAACCGGTCCATCAAGCGATTCAAAACAATTCTCCGATATCCTCGCGGCTATCTCAGCGCCAAATCCGGCAGTTAATGTATCTTCGTGAACAACCATCACCTTGCCGGTTTTGTTGGCGGATTTATAAATTGTTTCTAAATCCAGCGGGGCGATTGTTCTAATATCTATTATCTCAACCGAATAACCTTCCTCTTCCAATTTCTTGGCGGCAAAATTGGATTCGTGAACCATAGCTCCGTAAGTAATTATAGAGATGTCGTTCCCTTCTTTAACAACTTTAGCTTTGCCGAAAGGGACGAGATAGTCGGCATCCGGCTCCGGGGTAGTAGCGTAACTTTGCCGGTACAATCCTTTGTGTTCGAGAAACAGAACCGGGTCGTTTAACCGCAAAGCTGTTTTTAAAAGACCTTTTGCGTCGGCTGCGTTTGAAGGATACGCAATTAACAAACCGGGCATGTGCGAGAAAAACCCTTCGATGTTTTGGCTGTGATATAATCCGCCGTGAATGTATCCGCCGATGGCAACGCGAATAACCGCCGGAGTTTCAAACAAATTGTTTGAGCGGTAACGCATCATTACCAGTTCGTCCCGAATCTGCATGAACGCCGGCCAGATGTAATCTCCAAATTGAATTTCTACGCAAGACTTTAATCCATAAACTGCCATGCCGAAAGCAACGCCAATAATGCTTGCTTCTGCAAGAGGCGAATTAAAAACTCTTTCGTTACCGAATGTTGTTGACAAACCTTTTGTCGCAGTAAAAACTCCGCCTTTGCCGTCGGCAACATCTTCGCCGAAAACATAAATTTTATCGTTGCGGTCCATCTCTTCTTTAAGAGCATGATTGATCGCGTCAACCATCACAACAGGTTTACCTTGATGAGTTAGTTTTTCATAAACAAGACGATCCCGTTTGCCGGATTCGTCAAGCACAAATTTCAACGCAGATTCCGGTTTCGGATCGGCTTGCTTTAGCGCCCAATCGGCGGCCTCGTTTACATGACGATTAATTTCTTTTTTAAACTCATCGTACGCAAGCTGGGTTAATATTCCTTTATCAATCAGCTTCTTTGAAAATAATTCTATCGGATCTTTCTGCAAATCTTCTTTAAGAGAATCTTGCGGGCGATATTTTTTCTGATCGTCGGATGACGAGTGAGATAGAAGTCGAACTACATGCGCTTCGATTAAAGCTGGACCTTTTCCTTGACGCGCATATTTAACGGCAGACTGCGCCACAGCGTTCACCTGGAGAAAATCCGTTCCATCAACTTCCATTCTTAAAAGATTATCATAACCTTTCATCATTTCGGCAACTGATGCATTCTTACCGCCGGTTTGATTTTCCACCGGAACAGAGATCGCCCATCTGTTATTTTGAATTACAAACACAACGGGAAGTTTTTCGCGCGAAGCCCAATTTACCGCTTCATGAAAT
>JAKAHQ010000469.1 GCA_021814855.1 Bacteroidota bacterium
TTTTCCAACGGCCCGGATTTCATTCTTCCCTTCAGTATATTTTACATTCCAGTGAAATCCGGCAGCCGGAAAATCTTGTGTATTTCTTGCTTTAACGCCCTGACTTTTTCCATTCACAAAAAGTTCAACTTCCGGACAGTTCGAATAAACTTTCACCAAACGTTCTTCCTGTGGCTTTCCCCAGCGGGTTGGCCAGGTATGTCCGTAAATATGAATCATTGGCTTTGTCGTCCAGTACGACTGAAACACATAGTAACTTTCCTTGGGAGTCAAATCGCGCTGAACCACACCTTTTTGATTGACATATGGGATCGGGTTCTCCGGACGAATGGGTGTTGCAAAATCTTTGAAAATCCAAAACGCCGAACCGGTGAGCCACGGCATTTTTTCCTGTTCTTTCAAGGTCCAGTCAAAAAGGTTGCAAATGTACGTTTCACTCCAGTCGCCATCACGCGATACACGAGCCTGGCCGCCAATCAATGAAGCATCGCCGGCCCTTTCATCGGTTCCCATGCCCGTTTTTACGGTGGACAGACCCATGTCAGGCGATTCGGAATGCCGGCCGGTCTGGCTGTCGCCTCCCCATTCCACATGAAGAAAATGCGGATATTTTTTCTGCGCATCTTCAATTGCTTTCTGATAGATCGTATAAACACCTGAGTACCAGCCAGCCCAAATAGACGGCGAGAAAACATCAACAATTTTAGCTGCGCCCGGATATTTTCTCACGGCAGTCAATCGCGAAGGATCCATTGTATGTGCGATGTTATTTAATATTCTTAAGAAAGCATCGAATGAATCGGGAATATTGTCGTCCGGAAAATCCGGCAGCCAGTCAAGCTCATTTCCAAGAGACCAGATTATGATGCTTGGATGATTATAATTTTGATTGATCTGTTCGGTGAATAACCTTTTTGTATTTGCTTTCCATTCATCTTTTCCCATACCGCCGCGGCACCATGGCAGCTCGTCCCAAACCAGAATTCCGAGCTCATCGCATGCTTTATAAACAACTGGGCTTTGGGGATAGTGAGCAAGGCGAACGAAATTAGCTCCCATCTCTTTTATCATCCTCATATCTTTCCATTGAAGACTGTCGGGCATTGCTTCTCCGTAACCGGCGTAATCTTCATGCCGGCAGGTTCCTTTTATAAGAAGTCTTTTCCCGTTAAGATAAAAAGCTCCGTGGTCTTTAAACTCAAACCATCTATAACCGACCTCATCGCTTGTTGAATCAACTAATTTTTCGTTTTGCATCAAGCTCAATTCAACTCTGTAAAGATTAGGTGAATTGGGCGACCAAAGCCTAGGTGTCTTTAACTCCGGCAATTTTAATTGAACTACATTTTCTCCTTTAATCAATTTTTTTTCTGCCTCGGTATGTAAAATAAATTTTCCTTCCTGGTCAATTAACCTTGCTTGAAGAATCCCGTTCATTTCAGTTTCGCAATTTAGAGTTGCTTTAATGCTTGTCTGCGCCGAAGCCTCACTAACTTTAGAAATAACCGCGCGAAATCTTTTTATATAATTTTTCGGAACTACTTTAAGCCAAACACTTCTAACTAATCCGCCGTAAATATAGAAATCGGATTTTTGTGAAGGAATAATATCCGGATTGTATGAGTTATCAACTCTTACTTTAACATTATTTTCTTCACCATCTTTCACAAGATGAGTGATATCGATATCGAATCCGACATAACCCCCAATATGCTCCCCGGCAAATTTATTATTTACGAAAACCCTTGTGGTAATATTTGCCCCGTCAAAATGAAGAATGATTTTTTGTTGATAGCTTAATTCCGGGATGAAGATTTTTTTTTGATACCAGCTTGCGTCCCTTCTATAACCCGGCTCGGCATCCAGAACATCAGTGCGGTTCCATGTGTGTGGAAGATTAACTTTCTTCCAAGATTTATTGGAAAGATTAAGATGATTAACGTCCTCCATGTCATCTTGAAGATAAAGCCAATCTTTATTGATGTTAAAAATTTCTCTGCCGTTATGATTCTTGTATGAAATATCTTTAAAATAACAATGGTCAGCCGGGTTATGTTTTGCATTTTTCCCGCCTGGCATTCCCGAATAATCGTTGCCAATAAGCGGTTCTAAATTATTCTTTATTATAACGTCAGCCCGCTTCGCATTGGCAATAGCCGAATCAAGCTGTGAAATGTTTGATACAAGAATATTCTTTCCTGCTGCAGTTGACATGATTGTAATCAGAAAAAAAATTAAAAGTTTAAGATTTGTTTTATCTGCCATATATTAATTAGGTTTTCATAAGGTTAACTAATAAGATAAATTGGCTGGCTGACTATCCGCCTTTTTATTAAATATCTTCTTTGTCCAACCGGAATAAATTTTCCGGTCGTATTTTTTTTCTGCTAGAAGAAGCAACGGATAAAGAGAATTCACATCAATTTTTTGAATTTGTTTGTTCTTCCACTCAGCCATATTCAATGAATACGGTAGAACATAACTAAGAGCCTTGCGGATTGAACCGCCTTTCGGATTTTTATAATCCCACAAATTGGTTCGGACATTATCTCCTAAATATGCAAGATGTAAAAGCGCAGTAAGATTGAATACGCTGTAGCTCCATGATTTTGTTCTTTCCAATTCCAGCGGCTGCTTGCCGTCAGC
>JAKAHQ010000470.1 GCA_021814855.1 Bacteroidota bacterium
CGGGATTATGTGGTTGAGAAATAAATAAGTAAGCATCGGGGTCATAAAAACCGAGGTGAGCGTTGTTAACATTGTAAGCGTTACCGAAAGTGCAACGTTTCCTTTTCCCAAATATGTAATTACATTTGATGCAGTACCGCCGGGCGCGCAACCGACGAGCATCATACCGGCAAATAGAAGAGGCGAAAGATGAAATACCAAAGAGATAACATAACCGGCTAACGGCATTATTAAATATTGAAGAGCGACTCCGAGGAGAATCATTCTCGGCGCCTTAAATACTCCGCTGAAATTTTCCCAGGTTAATGTCATTCCCATGCCGAACATTACAACGGTTAAGAAAGGAACGATAGCGCTTTTAAATTGAGAAAAGAAATCCGGGAAGAAAAATGCAATAACAGAAAACAGAATAGCCCATACCGGGAACAGCTTGGTAATTTTTTCCAATTCTTATTTCCTTTCTTCTTTTCAGAATGGAATTGCGGTTTGACTTATTGGGTGTAAAACATAAATTATTTTTCGGAAAGGCGAAAGAAAAATTAAAGATTCCGGCAAACACAGACCAATCCTCGGAAGCAGCCATAGACTAACCTATGACTGCTTCAAATAGATCATTCGCATCAACTCATGGGGCAATTCATCGCACCCCGGTAAATAGATTAGGCGGAATTGCCTGATGCCGCCGGTTTTTTAACTGCTTTTTTCCTATCGGATTTTCTAGTGCCGCCGAGCTGTTCGTACTCGACGGAATCATCGCCGAATTTTGAAACCGCACCCGATAATACTTTGGTGCACATTTCATTAAGCATCTTTTCGGCGATATAATATTCGTTGCTCTTCTCGTCTGCGGTTTTCAATACTTTGTTGTAATCTGCTCTTTTGGATTCAACAAGTTCAATTTGGGCGCTCATTGCTGCCGCGTTCAGCGGCACTTCATCGTTGCCGTAGTTGATCGGCTTACCTTGATTCGCTTCAACTACCTGCATACCGTTCAGCCGGTTTTCAGCTTTACTAACGATTGCCGATTTGCCTTTCTCCTTAAAAGCCATTCAGCCCTCCGTAATTTAGTTAGTTGATTAGTTAGCCCCTATTCAAGAGTATTGCCCGTAATCTTTTAATATTTTCTTTAAAAACTCTGTTATTCCGTCGTTTATTAATTTATCCTTCCCCCTTTCTCATTTCGACACATTGCCAACTAACTTTTGAATGCTCCCGGCTAAGTTGTTCACATACAAAATTTAGTTTGCTGTATGTCCAACTAAAAGACCAATCTCCAAATTTAAGTTGACAATGTTCCAAACTAAGTAAACCGGGTTCCTAACTTAGTAGGCCACATATCAAACTTACTTTACAACGTAGCTCGGAAACATTTACATCCCCCAATTCAAGAATTCAACGTCCAAAACTTACCTTAATTTATACCGGAACTGCCCGGGTTTAAGTAAAACTAATTAACGAACTTACCAATATTTCCTTTGAACGATTCGATATTTATTTTTTTTCGTTATTTAGCCGCCGTCTTAAATAACAATCTTATTCTGGGGCGGTATTTAACCATTTCAAGCAGTCCCAAAAAATCCATTTAGAGAGCTATGGATCATTAGGTGAATTTAGTATATGTATCAGTCAACTTATATAATGGAGCATTGTATTGCTGCTTAACTCTTCCGGCCTTCTCGAATCATTCTATGAGAGTAATTCTTAATATTCGCTTCTATCGAACAGTTGTTCTAATCAATATGGCGGAAACAAGTCTATGGCAGACGGGCAATACTTATGTGATTGCCTTAAGCTCAACACTATCCTTAATAGTTCATAATTTGTAATGCAAAATTCAAACAGAAGTCCTCACTAATGTTTCCCATTCATTATACAAAAGATCTTCATATTGCCTTAGATGATATTGTTCTATCTCTTTGAATTGCTCTTCGACTATTCTTTGCCAGTATTCTTTATCATCCAGAAGATCACAAACTTTTTTAGCAGCCAAATCCAAATCTTTAGTATCAATAGGAATCCCTGAGGATAGTACTTCTGCTACCCCGGCATCCTTTGTATATAAAACCGGAACGCCGTGCTGCATAGCTTCGAGTATAACCATTCCGAAAGGTTCCGAACGCGATGGTACAATTAAGGCCGCCGTATTTGCAAACGCTTGAGCACGGTTTTCCCATTTAAGATGACCTCTATAATTAATGAAATCCAGGTAATATATTTTCATTGGTTCAAGCCCCATTCCGCTTGCGATATATTGACGATGGAATTTTCCTCCTTTGTTATTAACAATAATTAAGTGCGTGCAATATTTTGTTGAAGATTTGGATCCAATTGCAAAGGCGGTAAAACCCCGGCGGAATATCATTTCCTGAACTGATTTTAATTTTTCTTTGGGTATTTCCGGGGCAACTATATTAATGCTGTTTGTTTGGGAATCATAATTTACAGGGACAATTTTATAGAATTCGACCAGCGCAATATCGTTCTCATTAGTTTTCTTGTCGATTCCCTTAAATACTTTGGGATCCGGAATTTCAACTTCTTCAATAGTGCGGGCGTTGCGAACAATATTTTCTTCCTCGCCGGCACCGTATACATCAAATATTGTATTTGGTTTTATACGCCTAATTTTTCTTGCGATCTC
>JAKAHQ010000471.1 GCA_021814855.1 Bacteroidota bacterium
TATTCTAAGATTGAACGGAGGTGTAAAGGTTACTTTTTGTTCCTCGCTGTTTTCATGTTGACCGGAAACCCAATTTCCAACAAAGTAGCCGATTGCCGCGCCGGCTAAGACATCCGAAGTCCAATGCATGTTTTGATAAACACGAGAACCGCAAGTTACAATTGCAGGAACATAGGCAAGAATTTTTAAAGGTAGCGAATTTGTATTATTTGCTAACACCGTTGAAAGTGAAAATGCCATCGTTGCATGTCCGGATGGGAAAGAATGAAAATCATCGTTAAAAGGTTTGAACGGTTGAAAAGTTGCGATGCCTTTATCTGTATAAGGACGCGCCCGGCCGATTGCAATTTTTAAAATTGTTGTTATTGCGCCTGCGTAAAGTACAGTCTGAACGGTTTCGAAGGCAATTTTTTTTGATGGTTGATTATCGGCAAGGTAGCCGTAAAGGCCAAATCCGCCGGCAACAATAGCAGCGGGGTAAATCTCGCCGTAAAATTTTCCTGCCTTAACGGGAAAAGAATTTAAATGCGATTGATCCTTCATCGCAGCATCTTTGATAGGTTGATCGGCTTGCATTACCGCTGCCGTAGCCGCCGTTGATATGCCGAGCTTAAGCCAATCTTCGCCTTGCCAGTGTAAGGGCTGCTGAGCAAATGTTAACGATTCGTTCCAGAACTGGTGCAAATCGTAATTGTTCTGTGCCGAAATATTCTGAGAGAAAATTATTAAGGTAAAAAAGACAACCAGGTGGAAACGTAAAAGGAATTTTATATTCATTTTTTATTAGCCGTGTATTTTATTATTTCTGCCTTTTCAAGAGTGATCAATCCGCCGCAGTTCGACTCTTCGAATATTTTATCGACTGTAGGGATGAAGGATTCAATTTTTTTCTGTTCGTCAACGATCTCGATTACAAGCGGAAGGTCCTCGGACATTTCCAGAAATTTTGCCCTATGTATTCTGCTGTTGCCGCCGTAACCCATAATGCCTTTGTAAACCGTAGCCCCGGCAAGATTTTGTTTTCTTGCCTCATTAACAATTACTTCGTAAACCGGAACATGAGAATGCTTATCAGTCTCGCCCACAAATATTCTAAGTAATTTTGCTTCGCCTTCGATTTTCATTTTTACCTCGTTGTTAAGTACGCAATGTAAATTCCTGTTAGAGAAACGAACACGCTTAATAAAATATTTATTGATCCGTACAATACCTGGCCGTCTTTAAACAAGTTAAATGTTTCAAGAGAAAAAGTTGAAAAGGTAGTAAACCCGTCGCAAAGGCCTATCCCTATAAATAATTTTAATGACGGGCTTATTAATTCTTTCTCGTCCAATCCGAAAATCATTATCCCAAGAATAAAACTGCCGAGTATGTTAATAATAAGAATGCCGAGAGGAAAATAGGGCGAGAAATATTTTTGATTGTGGGCGAAAGCCAGTAACGGAAAAATCCGCCTATTCCCGAACCGATAAAAACGATGAAGTATTTTATCAACTTATGCTCTAATTTTTTTATCCTTATAACGAATTTAACCATATATCGGTTCCTGGAAAAATTATTCTTTTATTTTAATCCCACGGTGTAACTAATTCTTAATTGTCCGAGTCTAAACATGCAGAGAAACCATAAACATTGGAGGTTAGGATGAAAAACGGGAAATTCAATAACTCGTGGCATGTCAAGTTTTTGATAATAATGATAATATCGTTGATTAGCGCCACGATTTCTTTTGCGGATAGCTTGAGATTAATCAAAGAGAAAACCTTCCAGGTAAAGGATTGGCAAAATCTTTACGTTAAAGCCAGCGGGGCGGATGTAAAAGTTGAGAGCTGGGATAAGCCAGAAGTGTACGTAAAGATATTCGCGAATAAACGAGCTGAAGATAAAATGAAATTTGATATCTACCAGGATAACGATGTTGTAAAAGTAATTGCGGAGAAGAAAGGTTCGTTCTGGAATTTTTGGGGAGGAAACATGAGCGTCCGTATTGAAGCATTCGTTCCCAAAAATTTTAATACTCATCTTGAAAGTTCTGGCGGAGATCTTGCTGTTTCCAATATTACCGGAGGATTTAAACTTTTCACTTCCGGCGGCGATGTTAACACAAATAATCTAAACGGTAAACTACACGTGGAGACTTCCGGCGGGGATATTCATTTAAACAGCCATAAAGGTGAAATGGATATATCAACTTCAGGGGGCGATATTATTTGCAAAAATGTTCGAGGCGATCTCAAAGCTAAGACTTCCGGCGGCGATATTGATATTGATCTTACCGACGGTAAATTGGATGCATCAACGTCCGGCGGAGACATTCAAATTAACTACTCCGGCCAAAACCATGGCTTTGAAGCTTCGACTTCCGGCGGTTCAGTTAAAGTAAAATTGCCTTCCGATTTTAAAGCGAAAGCTCACATGGAAACTTCCGGCGGCGAAATAGACAATAACTTCGGCAACTCAAAATCTATGCATGTATCTCATAGCCGGGTGGACGCGGAATTTAACGGTGGCGGACCTACATTAAATCTTGAAACGACGGGCGGTGATATTCAAGTAGATCAAAAATAAATTTTTAACGCGGCAGCTAAAAATTCAGCGGCTGCCGCTTTCTCTTTCACAGTATACTATTCTTTCTAAATT
>JAKAHQ010000472.1:0-1758 GCA_021814855.1 Bacteroidota bacterium
GGTAAAATAATTGCGCAGAAGGCAGTTGATATATCTGATGCGGCTCGTCCGGAAGATATTGCCGAACGAGTACTTAAAATTGAACATGAGATTTTACCGTATGTTGTTCTTAAATTTGTTCAGAAAAAAATTTTGGTTGATAACAATCGTGTGAAAATATTCTAACATAAATGGACGGAGTGTGTGAAGAAATTTGCTTTAATCAGCGTCTCTGATAAAACCAACATAGTTGAGTTCGCAAAAGAATTAAACCTGCTCAGTTACCAAATAATCGCTACCGGGAATACATTCAAACTGCTTGAACAAAATCAGATCGATTGCGTAGAAATAAAAGATTTTACAGGCTTCCCGGAGATTTTTTCCGGAAGAGTTAAAACCCTCCACCCAAAAATTTTCGGCGGAATCTTGATGCGCCGGGATAATCCACAAGACCGGCAGCAAGCAGAGCAAAATGATGTGCATCCGATTGATATAATTTGCGTCAATCTTTACCCGTTCCCCAAAGTTGTAAATCGCGATGACATAAGCCTGGAAGAAAAAATTGAGAATATTGACATAGGCGGGCCAAGTTTAATTAGAGCCTCTGCAAAAAATTACGAGCACGTTGCTGTTTTAACAGATCCTTCGCAGTACAATGACTTTCTAGCCGAATTAAAAAAAGGTGAAGTCAGCATTGAAACAAGAGCCAAACTTGCATATGCTGCTTTCAGTCATACATCTTATTACGATACATTAATTGCCAATTATTTCGAAAAAGAATTTAAACAACCTAAAACGGCAATCAGGCTTAACTACAAGGCCTCTTTCGATTTAAGGTACGGCGAGAACCCTCATCAAAAAGCATATTTGTTCGGCGAATTTGAAAATTATTTTGAAGTTCTTCACGGTAAAGAACTTTCGTATAATAATCTTGTTGATTTAGCAGCGGCTGTCGAGTTAGCCAATGATTTACCCGGCAACGCTTGCGCGATAATAAAACACACAAATCCTTGCGGCGCTGCAACAGGCAAAAATATGCTGGATGCTTATGAACGCGCTTTGTCTTGCGACCCGGTTTCTGCTTTCGGAGGAATCGTTGCATTCAATAAAGAGATTGATGCGGATGTTGCGGAGAAACTGAATGAATTGTTTTTAGAAATTGTCTGCGCTCCGGCTTACTCTGAAAAAGCATTGGAGTTACTCAAAACCAAGAAGAATAGAAGACTCTTACTTATCAAGAAATTTCCTGATAAGGATGAACCAATGATAAAGTCAATCCCTGGCGGATTACTTGTGCAGGACAAGGATAATTCCAGCGTTAACGAACTTGAATTTAAATTAGTAACTAATAGAAAATATTCCGAAGAAGAATTGGATGATTTGAAATTTGCGTGGATAATTTGCAAGCATACCAAATCAAATGCTATAGTATATGTTAAGGATAAAAAAGCGATAGGAGTTGGCGCCGGACAAATGTCTAGAGTTGATTCTGCGAAAATTGCCGCAGCTAAAGCTAAGCAATTTGGTCACGATCTAACAAATGCCGTGGCTGCATCCGATGCATATTTCCCGTTTGCAGACGGGCTGCTTGAAATTATTTCTCACGGTGTCAACGCCGTTGTTCAACCCGGCGGTTCTGTACGCGACAGCGAAGTTATTGCAGCGGCAAATGATAAAAATATAACAATGGTCTTTACCGGAATTAGAAATTTTAAACACTAAGAGGTATCATGGGAATTTTGGATTTATTTTCCAACGATGTGGCTATTGATCTTGGAA
>JAKAHQ010000472.1:1768-2638 GCA_021814855.1 Bacteroidota bacterium
CTTGGAACAGCCAATACACTCATTTACATAAAGGGTAAAGGCATTGTTCTTAACGAACCCTCGATAGTTGCATTTGATAGAAATACAAAAAAAATTATAGAACTCGGAAATAAAGCTAAAGAAATGCAGGGCCGCGAGCATCGTGAGATTAGAGTTACCAGACCAATGCGCGATGGTGTGATTGCAGATTTTGAAATTGCCGAAGGTATGATTCGCGCATTTATTAAAAAAGTTACTCCAAATGCTATTGCAAGCAAAAGAATTGTAATTGCGGTTCCAAGCGGTGTAACCGAAGTTGAAAAAAGAGCGGTACGCGACGCGGCTGAACATGCCGGCGCTAAGGAAGTTCATTTAATTGCCGAACCTATGTCTGCTGCAATTGGAATTGGTGTGGATGTTGAAGCCCCTGTAGGAAATATGATTATTGATATCGGCGGCGGTACTACAGAAATTGCGGTTATTGCCCTTGCAGGTATTGTTAATGAAGAATCCATTCGAATTGCCGGCGATGAAATGAATAACGCAATTATGCAGTTCTTCAAAAAGAATTATAACTTGTTAATAGGCGAGAGAACGGCCGAATCGATAAAATGCGAAGTCGGAAGCGCTGTGCCGCTTAAAGAAGAAGTTACAATCCAGGTTAAAGGCCGCGATCTTGTCGGCGGTATTCCGAAAACTTCCGAGGTTAGTTCCGTTGAAATTAGAGAAGCGCTGAATGAAAATATTTCCCAGATAGTTGAAGCCGTAAAGCAAACTCTTGAAAGAACACCCCCGGAACTTTCCGCAGATATTCTTGATAGAGGAGTAATGATTACCGGCGGCGGAGCTTTACTGAAAGGTTTGGATGAAAGAATCAGAATGGAGACCAAC
>JAKAHQ010000012.1 GCA_021814855.1 Bacteroidota bacterium
TGGCTGCCGGTTTCTTGGCCGCGACCTTCTTGGCTGCCGGTTTCTTGGCCGCGGCCTTCTTGGCTGCCGGCTTCTTAGCTGCCGGTTTCTTGGCTGCTACCATTTCGATCTCCTTACGATAATGAGAAAGTTAACAAAATACAACGCCCGCCACTACACCCTCAATCAGCACCACAAACATTAGGCGCCAACCAAAGCCCCTCCTTAAGCTTGGCAAACTCCGGCGATATTTCTTCTTCGTCCCCTAACTCATCCTGCAGAATTCTGATCTGCTCTTGGATAATAAATTTTCTCTGGGTCCTGGCTATATTTTCCTGAACTTTTCCTTCAATCTCTTTTTCAATTTTCAAAATTTCTATTTCCGAATTGAGAATTCTAATTATCTCGTAAAGCTGTTCTTTAATTGAAAATTTCTGAAGGATTTTCTGTTTAACTTCAATTGTCTGGTTAATATTGGCGGCAACATAAAACAGCTTACGGTCCGGCTCGTCAATATTATCAAACGCGTTTACCGCCTCGGGAGGAATTGACTTGTTAATCTTCACATATTCTTTGAACAAATTGGACATCTGCCTAATCAAGGCGTCCATCTCGCGGGGATTTTCGGATTCGGTGTTTATAATTTCTATTTCGGCTTCAAAGAAATTCTTTCTATCAGTAAAGGAAACAATTCGTCCCTGGATAATACCATCGACAAGGATTTTTAATAAGCCGTTTGGCAGTTTAAGTATTTGGATAATTTTGGCAATAGTGCCTTCGGGAAAAATGTCGTTCTGGGTTGGTTCTTCAACATTGGATCGTTTCTGGGCTGCAAGAAAAATATATTTTGTACCGTCAAGCGCAAAATTAGCCGCTCTAATAGATTGTTCGCGTCCAACAAGAACCGGGAATATCATGTATGGAAAAATAACGTTGTCTCTTAAAGGCAAAACTGGTAATACATGCGGAATGTTTTCAACCAGCGAGTAATCGCTGCTCGATTTGGGAATTAATTCATCCATTTAAAAAGTTACTCCAGACTTGTATAATCACTAAGAAAATATACCAATAAATCGTTGGGCTATCAAGAAACGGTTAAATACACGGACTTAGGCACTTAGCCGGGCTGGGAATTTTTTATTTGAATTTGCACAAAGACGCCATTTCTATTTTCAATTACAAGTTGGCCGCCTATTTGTTCGGTTAGAAGCTTTACCAGTCTCAATCCCATGCTTTCGGTTTCCAGAAGATTAAAAGTGTCAGGCAGCCCTGCGCCGTTATCGCTAACAGTAAGAATTATATTTTCTCCTGTGGATTCAAGACCGATTTTTATTATCCCATCGTTCCGGTCTTTAAAAGCATATTTTAACGAGTTTGAAATTAGTTCGTTTAATATTAATCCTAAAGATTCCGTTCTCTTTACGTCCAGCTTAATATCTTCTATCTGCGTGACTAACTTTACCTTCCATTTTTGAACGTTGTAGGTTTCGAAAAGATTCTTGGCTAACTCTTCCAAATAAATCCGGAGATTAATCAGATCAAAGTCCGGCGACTTGTACAGATGTTTATAAATAGTTGACAAAGTTTTAATTCTTGAAAGCGCGTCGGCAAAAACGTTTTGAGATTTCTCATCATTTAAATTTTCGGCGGCTATGCTCAATAAGCCCGAAAGCACATTGAGATTGTTTTTAATACGGTGCTGTAATTCTCTCAACATCAATTCCTTTTCTTCGGCGGCTTTCTTCAACAAATTTTCCAGCTCTTTCTGCATCGAGATGTTAGTATTGGTTGTTAATCTAAATTGCTCGCCGTTTATCTCGAACAACTTTGCGGAAATAAGCCCAATGAAAATTGTACCGTCTTTTTTCCGGCAAGGTACTTCGAGACTTATAATTTCTCCTTTTTCATTCAGTTCCGTATACATTTTCCGGCGGTCTTCATCATTGACCCAAAGATTTAAATCTTCTTTTGTAGAATTATGCCCGAGTACCTCTTCCGGTTCATAACCAAACAGTTGAGAGAATCCAGGATTTATTTCTACGAAAACGCCGTTATCAACGCGGTTGATGCTTAATCCAACAGGATTGCTGTAGAAAAATTTTGAAAATTTTTCCTCGGAAGCTTTTAATGCCTCCTCCATTTTTTTCCGCTCGGTAATATTTTTCGAACTGCACATAACGGAAGAGACAGTGCCATCGCCTTTTTTTATTGGCTGAATTGTAGTAACATAATAATCGAGCGCCTTTTTAGTATCCACTTGCACTTCTATTACCTTGGTTTTGCCTGTTTGAATTACCGTCTGCATAGCTGAAAAACGTTTCTCGGCTTCGATAGCTGAAAAAACATCCCAGATTTTTTTACCAATGATCTCTGTCGGTTCTCTGTTAACGCCCTGCGCAAATGCCGTGTTAACATAGTAGTATGTTCCGTCTGCGCCGATTATAAATATCGGGTCTAGCGATTCTTCAAGCAGAATTCTGTACTTGGATTCGCTTTCCCGCAACGCCTCTTCAAATTGTCTGCGTTCCGTAATATCCCTGGCCGCGGCATATATTAAATTACCAACGGGGTATGATCGCCATTCAATCCATTTGTAAGAGCCGTCTTTACATCTGTATCTGTTAACAAAATTCAACACCTCATTTTGACTTTCCAAAGACACCAGTGCCGCAAATGTAGCTTGAAGATCATCCGGATGAATTAAATCCAGGAACTTCAATCGCTTTAACTCATCAATAGTGTAACCGAGAGTTTTTTCCCACGCGGGGTTTAAATGAATAAAATATCCGTCCGTATTCGCAATGCAGAATAGATCAATCGCTAATTCGAAAAAGTTTTCTAGTTCTATTTCCGTTTTCTTAAGCTCGGATTCCGATTCTTTTTGTTTTGTAATGTCTTCGACCAAAATTAAGTAATAAAGAAAATTATTCTCTTCATCTCTGATTATCGAAACGGTTATGTTGCCCCAGACAATTCTGTTGTCTTTTGTTAAATATTTTTTCTCGGTTTTATAGATGGATATTTTGCCTTCCGACAAATCTTTTATATTCATCGTATCTTTTCCAAGATCGTCCGGATGGGTCAATTCCTTAAAGGTTAGCAATTTTAGCTCTTCCTGACTATAACCGAGCATATTTTGAAAAACTGTATTCGATGAGATGAAGTTAAATTTCGAATTGGTCATGGCCATAGCAAGGGGTCCGGATTCAAAAATTTTCCTGAATTTCTCCTCGCTTTCTTTTAATGTCCGTTCAACTTTTTCTCGTTCGTCAATATCTCTTACAACAACCAGCACGCAGTCCCTACTATCGATTATGGCATGACGCATATTTATATCTGCCCAGAATAATTTACCGCCCTTCTTTCTTGCGTGCCATTTGAAAGTTTGTGGAATGCCCTTTTTTGCCGCTGCTATTTTTTTCAATGCGGCAGAGAGTGTATACGGCTGAACGCCGGAACTTAAGTCCTCGATCGAAATTTTTAAAAATTCCTCTTTAGAATAATTATATAGTTCGCTTGCTCTCTTATTGATATCCAGTATATAACCGTTAACAGAGTCGTTAATAAAAATAGCGTCGTTAACGCTGTCGTAAATCTCTTGAAATTTTTCTTTGTTCAGTCTGAGCGATTCTTCAAAAATTCTTCTATCCGTAATATCCTCGAAGACTGTAGCGAATTGTCCTTTTGCAGGAGTAAAAACGGAAATGGAAAAATATTTATTCATCGGTGGAAAGAAAGTTTCGAAGTAGTACGGCTCGCCGGTTTTTTCCACGATTGCATATTTATCCAGGTAAGGCGGGCGTTCTGTTTGGTAAACTTCGCTTGCCAATTTGCCGGTAGCGTCTTTAGCCGTAATGCCTGTTATTCTTTCAAAGGAAGGATTGGCTTCTATAATTGTATAGTTCACGGCGTTGCCGTTCGAATCAAAAATCAATTCGTGGAGGGCAACGCCTTCAGTCATTTCTTTAAAGAGCGATCTGAATTTTGTTTCACTCTGCCTCAATTCTCTTTCCTTGGCCTGTAACCGGCTCTGCGCATCATGAAGTTTAAATGCCATTTTAATTGAGGCCAGCAGCACTGTGCTCTGTGCGTCTTTTACAACATATCCGTATGAAGTTATTTTCTCGGTTTTATCAACAACTTCTTTTTCCGTATGCGCGGAAAGGAACAGCACAGGTATATCATTTTTTCTTAATATTTCCTGGGCGGCCTGAGTTCCGTCTATCCCCGAACCTAGATCTATATCCATGAGTATCAAATCAATTTTGCCGGGGTTCTCTTCGACGACTTTAATTGCTTTTTCCCCATTAGAGGAATGTAAAACCTTATAACCTTCTCTCTTCAACCAATGAGATTCGGTTGCGATTATAAGCGGATCGTCTTCAACTATAAGAATGGTTTTATCTTTTTCTTTCACAATGTCTCTTAAATCTATACTGCAACAAAGTTGATTAAAATTTAAAAAACAAATATTAATTACGCGAGAATAAATTCCGGTAGAGCATAAGCTTTTTTTATTATCGTATTAAAGCGGCAATATTTCAGTTGCTAAATATGACAAAATTTGTCATATTTAGCTAAAAGATTCCAACGTTTTATATATGCAGCTTACGCTTACCGGAGAATACGCAATTAGGGCAATGATTCACCTTGCCGGTGGAGACGCTAACACGGTTTTTCGTATCTCCGAAGTTTCCGAGATAAACGGTATACCGGAAAAATTCCTGAGGAAAATTATTTCACAGCTTTCAACATGCGGATTAATCCAGTCTCAGCGGGGAATAGGAGGAGGAATAAAACTTGGAAAACCTGCTTCGGCAATAACGCCTTTAGATATTATTGAAGCGGTGGAAGGAAAAATGGCATTGAATAAATGTCTTATTGATAAAGCTTTTTGTTCTAACCAAAGATGGTGCACCGTTCACACCTTGTGGTGTGAAGCCCAAACAAAATTAAAAGAAATTCTTTCAAGCAAATCGATTGAAGAACTGGCTTACGAAAACGAAGTTCGGAAGAAAAAATAAATTAGTTTCTTATTCAATAACTAAAATCATTTTCGGTTTTCATTAAAAGAGGAGATAATTAAATATGGATCCGGTTTTACTTGCGCGTATTCAGTTTGCAATGACCATTGGGTTCCACTTCTTTTTCCCACCGCTTACTATAGGCCTTTCATGGCTTTTGGTAATTACGGAAACTTTAGGATGGAAAAAGAAAGACGAGATTTATGTTTCAATCGGAAAGTATTTTGGAAAAATGCTGGGATTAATTTTTGCCGTTGGCGTTGCCAGCGGTGTTGTAATGGAATTCCAGTTTGGTACCAATTGGGCAGAGTATTCAAAATTTGTTGGAGATATTTTTGGAGCGCCCCTGGCTGCCGAGGGCGTATTCGCATTCTTTCTTGAATCGACATTCTTAGGGCTCTACATTTTTGGCCGCGACAAAGTATCAAAAGGCGTTCACTGGTTTTCTGCTCTTATGGTCGCAGTCGGTGCAACTATTTCTGCTTTCTGGATTATAGTTGCCAATTCCTGGCAGCAAACTCCTGCCGGTTATGTAGTTCAAAACGGCAGAGCGGAGTTAACGGATTTCTGGGCTGCGGTATTTAATCCGTCCACTCTTCCAAGATTCTTCCACACATTTGATGCTGCGTTGATTTCAGGCGCGTTCTTTATGTCCGGGGTTGCAGCTTACCTTGTTTATAAAAACAAGGGCGGAGAAATTGCAAAGAAAGCATTGAAACTTGGAGTTATTTTTGGTTTAGTAGTATCACTGTTGGAAGTATTTCCTTTCGGTCATGAGCATGGAAGACAGGTTGCAGAAACGCAGCCGGAAAAATTTGCCGCTATACAGGGATTATACACAACGCAAAGCGGTGCCCCGGTTGCATTGTTTGCCGTACCGATGGATCATCCGCCAACGCTGAAGGTTCCTATTGAAATTCCGGGTTTGTTAAGCTGGCTTGCATTCGGAGATTTAAATGCAAAAGTGAAAGGCATAAATGAGTTTCCAAAGGAAGATATTCCACCGTTGTTCCTAACTTTTGTTTCATATCATAATATGGTTCTTCTCGGAATGTTGTTCATACTTGTAACTTTGATCGGCACTTACAAAATTTACAAGAAGACTTTGTTCGACAGTAAAAAGTTTTTGAAACTGCTGGTTTGGGCTATCCCATTCCCGCTTTTTGCCTGCCAGTTAGGATGGATAGCTGCGGAAGTAGGAAGGCAGCCCTGGATTGTTTACAAACTTATGAGAACCCGGGATGCTGTTTCTGTAACTGTCGGCTCCGGCGAATTAATTTTTTCAATAATTCTGTTCTTCCTCATCTATCTGTTACTTGGATCTATTTTTATTTACCTGCTTGTAAAGAAAATAAAGAAAGGTCCGGAAGATGTTTTAGCTAAGGAGGCGCTGTTATGATAGACTTAAATGTAATTTGGTTTCTGCTTATCGGAGTATTGATTATAGGTTACGCAATACTTGACGGCTTTGATTTGGGTGTAGGCGTTCTTCATCTTTTTACAAAGGATGAAAACGAAAAACGGATAAACATTAACGCAATTGGCCCAGTGTGGGATGGAAATGAAGTATGGCTTCTTACCGGAGGCGGCGCTTTGTTTGCCGCTTTCCCAATTGTATATGCAACCGTGTTCAGCGGATTCTATATTGCCTTCATGCTATTGTTAACGGCATTGATATTCCGCGCAGTATCGTTTGAATTTAGAAAGTACATGGAATCTGCCCGCTCTAAAAAATGGTGGGACCTTGCATTTGCTCTTGGAAGTTTGGTGCCCGCTCTTTTGTACGGCGTTGCAATTGGAAACGTTATGCGCGGTCTGCCGATTGAAATGAAAGACGGCAAAGTATTTTCTTCTATAACCTTTCTTGGCCTTCTTAATCCTTACTCTCTTTTAGTCGGAGTGCTTGTTCTGGTAATGTTTACTATGCACGGATCGATATACATGACGATGAAAAGCGATAACAAACAGCGACAAAGAATGGTCAACTGGGCTAATAAGACCTGGATTGCGTTTGTAGTGCTTTACATCTTGGCAACATTCGCAACATTTTTTGCCGCATCATATTTGTTCGATGGCATGCTGAAAAATTTTCTGTTCTGGATTTTGTTTGTTGTTTTGTTTTTATCGATCATATACATACCTGTTGCGCTGAAGGCGGAAAAATTCGGCAGAGCGTTTCTTTCCTCCTCGGTAATGATTGGCGTAATGATTCTTTTGATGGCAATTAGTCTTTTCCCCCGTATTGTTCCGTCGAGCATCGATCTCGCAAACAGCTTAACTATTTATAATGCCGCTTCAACTCAAAGAACCTTACTGACAATGCTTATTATTGCTTTGATTGGAATGCCGCTTGTAATCGGATATACAATTTTTATTTACCGCGTATTTAAAGGAAAAGTCCTTCTTACCCACGATAGTTATTGATTCCTTATCGGATAATTAGGTATAAAGCGGCCGGTAAAACCCGGCTGCTTTTTTTATATCACGGCGAGTTCTTCATCTTACTAATAAGATTCCTATTTTTACGTTTGCCATTTCAATTTATACGAGAGTAAAATGATTAACGATGTTATAAACATATCCAGGGAAGCCGGTGAAATTATCCGCGAAGGATTCGGTAAAAATTTTCTTGTAGAAACTAAAGGCAGTCTTACCAATTTGGTAACGGAAATAGATAAGCTTTCCGAAAAAACAATTATTGAATTCATACGCAAAAAATATCCGGCGCATTCTATCTTAGCAGAAGAAAGCGGCGGCCAGGAATTCTCTTCGGAATATAAATGGGTTATAGACCCTCTTGACGGCACAACTAACTTTGCTCACGGACTTCCGATTTTTTCCGTTTCCATCGGCGTACAAAAAAATGATGAGATTCTCTGCGGAGTTGTTTACGATGTTATGCGCGACGCTCTTTATTCAAGCGAAAAGGGGAGCGGTTCATTTTGCAACGGAAGAAAACTTTCGGTGAGCTCAAACGACGATATTAGAAAAAGTGTTGTGGTTACCGGCTTTCCGTATAACATTGCAGAAAATCCGGACAACGCATTCGAAAGATTTATTTCATTCTTAAAAGAAACCCGTGCGGTTAGAAGACTTGGTTCTGCCGCAATCGATATGTGCTATGTTGCCGAAGGTGTGTTCGACGGTTTCTGGGAAGTCTCTCTTAATCCGTGGGATATGGCGGCGGGAGTTTTAATTGTAAACGAAGCCGGCGGAAAGGTAACGGATTTTTCCGGAAACAAAATTGATATTTATCGAAAGCAATTGCTCGCAAGCAACGGTAAAGTACATTCTAAGATGATTAAAATTCTTAATCGTAAATGATCTGTAAAGATTGACTGAAAGATGAACGATACATTTATAAATATAAGAGGAGCGGATAAAAATGGCACGATGCAGAATTACTGTCGTAAAGAGAAGTCTGAATGCTGAATTAGCTAAGGAATTTATCAAGTCGGATGTTCATCCTTGTGAATTATTTAAAGACGGGCAGACATTTGAGACCGACTTTTCCGGAAAGCCGGAAGGGTTTTGCGACTGGGCCTGGAACGATATTAGTAAAACGGTTGTAACCCTTGCCCGCGGAGGGAATTTTTCGACCGACATGTTTGAAAGCTGGATGAAGGATGATAGAAGTATGATTACATGCTGCACCGACGGAATTCGTCCGGTAATATTTAAGGTTGAGAGACTTCCGAACTAATCCGAACCCAAAGAAATTCAAATTGCTGTTTTGTCTTTATCGGCTCAGAAATATTGATCCGGTGAATTCAAAGCATCCTATTTTCATTCAATCATAAAATCAATTAACAATTTATTAATCTGCCGTTAACATTCCCTTAATTTTAAAATCTCAAATTTAGTTCGAAGAAATTTTGCAGTTGAAAAAGATAGCGCAAAAATTTTTCGATGCAGAAAGGGTAACACATAAACTCCTCGTTTAGTCCCCTCGATGTTTGAGGGGATTTTTTTTCGTCAATCAAGAAATATTTTTACATACCTAATTTGAAATTCGAAATAAGAATTTCTTTACAAAAACAACTTCAATGTAATTTCAATCGTCTATTTACCGATGAATTTCGTTAATTCGCCGATTTTCTCTTAGCAAAGTTTTCTATCGGTTCTATTTTCGCATCAAAAATTTTGTAATGATTTAACGACGAAAAATGTTGGACGGCTTGTTTGAAGCAGATATAATTTTTAATTTCGCCTCAAATTTATCCTTCCAAAACTGAAACTATTTAATCAAAGAGAATAATGTGGAAACTAAAAACGCAGATTTATCATCGCTACGAATTGACCGAAACGACAAACTTGAAAACCCGGAACGCAAGAGCAGTTTGTACAAAATTACCGGCACCGTAATATTTTTAATCGTCCTTGTTATTGCTGTTGTATTGGGATGGAATTCGCTGACAAAATCTGCACTGGAAGTTAAACTGGCAACAGCCGCTTTGCAATCACCGGCGCAGACCAATGCAGTTTTAACAGCAAGCGGATATGTTGTGGCTCAAAGAAAAGCAGCTGTAGCTTCAAAGGGAACGGGACGCTTGGTTTACCTTGGAGTTGTTGAAGGCGACAAGGTTACCAAAGACGAAGTGATAGCAAGAATTGAAGACAGCGATATCAAAGCCCAGCTTGAACAGGCAAAAGCAAATTTGGAATTAAGCAAAGCCGATTTGCATGAAGCAGAGACGAACTACAACCGTCAAAAACAATTATTGAAAACGAATTCAACTAGTCAAATGGAAGTTGATGCCGCCGAAGCCAACTACAGAAAAGTTTTAGCTACTATTGATGTAGCCAAAGCGCAGGTTCTGCAGGCAGAAGTTGCGATGGAAAATACTTTGATTCGTGCGCCGTTCAACGGTACAGTTCTAACTAAAAACGCGGATGTTGGCGAAGTTGTAGCGCCGCTTGGCGCAGGCGCCAATGCCAAAGCCGCCGTTGTAACAATTGCGGATATGGGTTCGCTGCAAGCAGAGATTGATGTTTCGGAATCCAACATCGAAAAAATATCCGTCAATCAAGATTGCGAAATCCGGCTCGACGCTTATCCGGATAAAGCTTATCCCGGTTACGTTGCTAAGATCGTTCCTACCGCCGATAGATCGAAAGCTACTGTGATGGTAAAAGTCGGTTTCAAAAATTACGATCAGCGCGTGCTGCCGGAGATGAGCGCAAAAGTTGTTTTCCTGAATGAATCGAATAAGAACGATAAGATTGAAGACACAAAACAGTTCCTTGTAGTTCCATCTTCAGCGGTAGCCAAGCGGAATAACGCTACGGTAGTTTTTGTAGTCCGTGATGATAAAGCGGTTGCAATTCCAGTAGTAACCGGAAAAGAACTTGGTTCCTTCACCGAAATTAAATCCGGCATAACTAACGGCGAAAAAGTTATCGATCCGGCAGACGATAAAATTCAGGATGGAATAAAAGTAAGCGCAAAATAAATTTTATTGCAGCCCCGACATTTATGTCGGGGGCAAAGAGATGTTTTGTTATTACGGGCCTTAGCCCAAGAAAAATTAAATAGATCTATAGTTAGGAGTAAGTATGTCGGCAATCATTCAAGTAAAAAATGTATCCAAGTCGTATTGGAGAAACAGTTTGGAAATACCGGTTCTTCACAACATCACTTTGGATGTTGAGGAAGGAGAGTTCCTTGCGTTGATGGGGCCCTCCGGTTCCGGTAAAACTACCTTGTTAAATTTAATCGCCGGAATAGATAGGCCTTCTCGCGGCGAGCTGTCGGTTGCGGGAACAGATATTGCAAAGCTCGGCGAATCCGCATTGGCTAAGTGGCGCTCATCGAATGTCGGTTTTGTTTTCCAGTTTTACAATTTACTTCCGGTTCTTACCGCGTATGAAAATGTTGAACTGCCCCTACTGTTGACAAAGCTTTCCAAATCCGAAAAGAAGAAACATGTTGAGACCGCGTTGAATATTGTTGGCCTCGGAGATAGAATGAGTCATTATCCAAAGCAACTTTCCGGCGGACAGGAACAGCGCGTAGCCATAGCACGTGCGATTGTTACAGATCCGGTAATCCTGGTTGCAGATGAACCCACGGGTGATCTCGATAAAAATTCCGCGCAGGAAATTCTTACTCTTATGGAAAGATTGAATAAAGAGTTTAAGAAAACCATCGTCATGGTCACTCACGATCAGCATGCAGCTGAAAGAGCGTCGCACCTGCTTCATCTAGATAAAGGCGATTTGTCATCCAACGGCAAAGCATAAGCGAGGAGATGCCATGAAAGTATTTAAATTAATTTTTAAGAACGCTCTCCGGCACAAACTTAGAACCACTCTAACCATTCTCGGTATTTCGGTTGCGGTTATCGCGTTCGGATTATTGCGTACTGTTGTTACCGGATGGTACGCCGGTGTGGATGCTGCGTCGGCTAACAGGTTAATTACACGTCAAGCCGTATCGTTTATTTTTCCGCTTCCGCTTTCTTATAAAGAACAAATTGAAAAAGTGCCGGGTGTGTCAGTGGTATCTTACGCAAATTGGTTTGGCGGAGTTTATAAAGATAAAAATCAATTCTTTTCCCGAATGGCGGTTGACGCTAACACCTACTTTGATGTCACGCCCGAGTTCCTCATCTCGCCGAAAGAATTGGATACCTTTAAGAAAGAAAGGAACTCGTGCATCATCGGGGCAGATATTGCAAAGCAGTACAAACTAAAAGTCGGCGATCAAATGTCGTTGGAAGGAGATATCTATCCCGGTAACTGGGATTTTGTAATAGTTGGAATATATCAGCCGAAAAACAAAAACACAGACGCGACTCAAATGCTTTTTCACTGGGATTACGTGAACGAACGCATGAAGGTTGAGATGCCTGGCCGCGAAAATGAAGTCGGTTGGTACATTATTCAAGTT
>JAKAHQ010000013.1 GCA_021814855.1 Bacteroidota bacterium
AATTATTAAAATATCTTCTGGAAAATAAGGGTAAGATAATCTCCCGGAAAGAACTGCTCGAAAATGTTTGGCATATCAGTTCGGAAGTGGAAACAAGAACGGTGGATAATTTTATCTCTCGGCTCAGAAAATATTTCGAGGCCGATCCGAATAATCCCGTTTATATAAAAAGCATTCGAAGCACCGGCTATTCTTTTACGGATGAGAAAAACTAAACGGCTACCATTTTATCTTACCGATTAAAATGTCTTTGAACATAACAAAATCGCCAGTTAAACTGTAAAGAGGATGCTTAAATGTTGCCGGTCGATTTTTCTCAAAAATAAAATGACCAATCCATGCAAATCCGTAACCCAATACCGGCAGCAAAATAATTAAGAGCCATTCGTCGGTTAATACAATGTAAACCGCTGTCAAAATCACCAGGAGGGTTCCTGTAAAATGAAGCCGCCTGCAAATTAAGTTTTTATGTTCGGAAAGATAGAACGGATAAAAATCTTTAAAGGATTTATACCGCGCTTCCATATAACCCTTTCTATTTTAGTTTAAGCCGCACATGCCGGATGCGCAACCGCCGCCGTAAGAGGGTACACCGCAGCTGCCGTCGGAACATGAAGAGCCGCTGTCAAAACTTGATGAACTGCTTCCCATAGACGCGCTGAAAGATGAGAGAAGCTTTTTACTGTTCCTGGATTGGCAATCCGGACAAACAACCTCTTCTAAGTTTGAAGATGATTTATGAAGTACGTCAAATTTTTTTCCGCAGTCGTTGCATTTGTATTCGAAGAGAGGCATTTAAATCTCCAATAATGTTTCTGAAAAAATTTATTTCTTTATATATCCCCGATTTATGGTTTAGTTATCTCAGTTTTGATAAACCCGATGTTTTCCAGCATCGCTTGAATTTTGTCTCCCGGTACAACTCTTCCCACGCCTTCCGGTGTACCTGTAAATATCAAGTCGCCCTGTTCAAGCTTCATTCGCGCGGAAATGTATTTAACAATTTCAACCGGTGAGAAAATCATATTCTTAATTGACGAGTGCTGACGCTCCGTTCCATTTACTGAAAGTGTTATATTTTCGTCGCCGCGAAGTTTGTAATCCTTTTTCAGAACAACATCTGTAAGTACGGCGGCTGTATCAAAACACTTGGCAAGCGTCCAAGGATCTCCCTTTTTCCGAAATTCGTTTTGAAGATCGCGAAGCGTCATGTCAAGACCAATTGTGTAGCCGTGGATTGCTTTTTCCGCGGCATGATCGTCCGCATTTTTCACATCCTCGCCAATGTAAAGAACCAATTCGACTTCATGGTGAAGATCGATTGAATAATCCGGGTGAACTACAGACTCGCCGGAATAGATCACATTCGACGCGGGCTTCAAAAAAATTATTGGGAATTCCGGCACATCGTTGCCAAGTTCTTTTGCATGAGCCGCGTAGTTTCTTCCGACGCAAACCATTTTACCGATCGGAACTTTTTCCGTGCTGTTTTTGAATTTTAAATATTTCATAACTATGATTTGATGATTATTAATCCGATTGGTTTCAAAGATAAAAGAGTTTTTCGATCTTCACAAAGAAAATTTAATACTAGATTCTAGATGCTTGATACTGGATTCTCGCTTAAGAAGAAAGGACTTTTATCCAGTATCTAGAATCCCGTATCCAGATCACGTTTTTTGCTCTTTCTTCTTTGCCGCCGGGAAGAGTATGTTATTTAAAATTAATCTGTAGCCGGGAGAGTTTTTGTGCAGACTTAAATCCGTGGGGGGATTTCCAACTGCGTGGGCATAATCTTCAGGGTCGTGTCCGCCGTAAAATGTCCAGGTTCCGCGTCCGTAATTGCCGTGAATATATTTTACCTGGTCTGTGCCTGCCCGTTCCGCTAATATTGTTACCGACGGCTTAATAAATCTTTTATGGAACATGGTGGTTTGTCCCATAAAACCGTGTACAACGTTTACATGATCCTGTGTCAACATGGTGGGAACAGGATCGTACTTGGCGGAGAATTCGAAGAGCGTAAAATAATCGTTACTCGGGTCGCCGATTTCGGATTGCTGAACATCGATGTCGCTGTATTCGTAAACAAGGGGGTTCATCTCCAGCTTAAAATTTTCGAACGCGAGTGTTTGCGTAAAATCAAGTTTACTTTGAGCGTTCGGGTCGGGCGGATCGCCGTCGTACATTTTATCTACTATGTCAACGTTCTGTGCAGCCAAAGCAATATCGTAAGAATCTGTTGCAGAGCACATTGCGAACAAAAATCCTCCCTGACCGACATAATTTTTAATTGCTACGGCTACTGCTTTTTCCATGTCGGAAACTTTTTTGAAACCGAGATGCTTTGCTTCGTTCTCGTAAAGGTTTTGCTGATCGATATACCATTGAGCGCCGCTGAAGGAAGCATAGAATTTTCCGTACTGGCCCGTGAAATCTTCATGATGGAGATGAAGCCAGTCGTAATTTTTCAAATCGCCCTTTAGAATTTGATCGACCCAAATTTTATCGTATGGTACCTCTGCATAGTCAAGGGCAAGAGTTACGGCGTCGTCCCAAGGTTTAAATCCGGGCGGAACATACACTGCTATCTTTGGTGCTTTTTCAAGACGAACGACATCCATGTTCTGATCCTCGCTTTGAACAAACGAATAAATTTGAACGGCCTGCTGCTGCGATAACGGTTCGAAAGCGACTCCCTTGATGCGGCAGGTCATTGCAAGTTTGTCGGAATAATCGAGCATGAAAGATCCGCCGCGGTAATTTAAAAGCCAGTCTGCTGTTTTACCATCCTTAAGCGCGTTGAAAGTTATGCCGTAAGCTTTTAAATGGTCGGTCTGTTTGAGATCCATGTAAATAAGCAGCTTTGCCTGCGCAAACAGCGAAGATGTATATAAAAGAAAAGTAAATAATAATTTTTTCATGTTTTGAATTTTCTTGGCGGGCTAAAAATAAAACCGGCTCCATCCATTATCAATGATAAAGAATCGAGCCGCAAATTATTGACCAAGCTTCAATCTATGCCGTCTTTCTATCGCTCTCAATGTAGATCGGTTTTTCGCCTTTGGCTACAACATCGCGCGTTACCAAACATTTATCAATGTTTTCTTTTGTCGGAAGTTCATACATAATATCGAGAAGTATTCCTTCGACTATAGAACGCAAAGCGCGGGCGCCTGTTTTTCTTTCGATTGCTTTTTTAACTATCTCATCCAGCGCGAGCTGATCGAACTCAAGCTCAACACCTTCCATTCTAAAAAGCTTTTGGTATTGCTTGATGATAGCGTTCTTGGGTTCGACTAAAATATTTTTCATTGCGTTTGCGTTAAGAGAATGTAAAGGAGCGATAATCGGTAAGCGCCCTACCAATTCTGGAATCAAACCGTACTTAACAAGATCTTCCGGCTGTGACTTTTCAATTATGTTGTCCCTGTCCATATCCGTAGTACTGGAAATGTTTGAATCGAACCCGATAATATTTTTATTGATACGTGAAGCGATTATCGATTCGATGCCGTCGAAAGCGCCGCCGCAGATGAAAAGAATATTTTTAGTGTTAACGTTTATTAAACTTTGTTCGGGATGTTTTCTTCCGCCGCGCGGCGGAACGCCTGCTACGGTTCCTTCTAAAATTTTAAGAAGTGCCTGTTGAACACCCTCGCCTGAAACATCTCTTGTTATGGAAGTACTTTCGCTTTTGCGGGCTATCTTATCTATTTCATCGATGTAAACAATTCCTCTCTGCGCCTTTTCCAAATTATAATCAGCGGCCTGAAGTAAGCGAACAAGAACCGTTTCAACGTCGTCGCCAACGTATCCGGCTTCAGTTAACGTTGTTGCATCTGCAATTGCGAACGGGACATCCAAAATTCTTGCGAGCGTTTGAGCAAGTAAAGTTTTGCCGACACCCGTTGGGCCTATAAGCAAAATATTGCTCTTCTCAATTTCAACATCATCCATATCAAAAAAAGAACTGGAAGCGTTAATTCTTTTATAATGATTGTAAACGGCTACAGCCAAATTCTTTTTTGCTATGTCCTGGTCTATAACGTATTCATCCAAACTTTTCTTTATTAAGTCCGGTGTTAAGGATGAATGATAGGTTTCTTTTTTGGGGTAAGTGGAAGCAATATTATTCTTTAATATATCGACGCTTGTTTTAATACATATATCGCAAATATAAACATCGGGGCCAGCTACCATCGAGGTTACTTCGCTGCCGTCTCTTCCGCAAAAAGAACATTTTACTGTTCTGGGTTCTCTAAGATCGCTCATTTTTATCCGTTTTTTGTTTGAATTTTATTTAACTCATCACGCGCACGGTCAAAATAGAGCGAGTTTGGGAAATTTTCAAGTAATTTCTCGAATATTTGGGAAGCTTTTTGGAGGTCTTTAATTCCAAATTCATAGCACCTTGCGAGCAAAAAAGCAGCTTTATCGTCGAAAATAGCGGTTTTTTCATTCTCCGACAATTCCGTTAGCGTTTTTACGGCGTCGGAAAAATTATCCTCGGCAATATAAATTTCTGCCAATTTAATTTTTGCGAAATCGTTTAGTATAAACAAGTTTTGGTTATCAGCTAAAGTTTTGAATTCAATCGCGGCGTCTTGCAGCTTATTTTGTATAACATCAAGATCTGCTTCGGCGTATTTCACCAGGTTAATTGAATCTTTCTTTGTACTAACTATAAGCGATGAAAGCTCAAGTGCATCATTTGCAAAATCAGCGGACATGTTTTGGGAAGCTTGCTTTAAAAGTGAAAGAGACTGCGCAAACTTACCTTTCCAAAATTCAATCTTGGCAAGCATATAAGTTGCGAGCGAAAGGTTGTCGGGGGTTGTCGTTTTAAAACTTGAGACTTTCTCAAAATACACTTTGGCGTTTTCGAGATCGCCCGCATGTAAAGCTATCTTTCCCCTGGCAATAAAAGATTGCGCGGCGTAGTCTGAAGCCGGTGCCGCATTTATTATTTCTCCATAAGTTTCATCTGCCTTTGAATAGTCGAGTATTCTGTTCCTATATATTTCGGCAATTCTGAATAAAGCTTCGATGCCGGCAGGGTTGTTTTTGTAGGTGTTTATAAATTTCTGGTAAGCCGAAATTATTTTTGTGTACTCATCTGTGAACAACAAAACCGGTTTTGCAATCGGCTTCCAAGATTCCGATTGCTCTTCGAATTTTTGGTCAAGCGCGGCCTCCATTGTTCGTGCGTATCCGAGTTCCGACGTTAGCATATACGGTGAATTTGGATAATTTTTTAAAATGAAATTATACGCATCGGCAGCCCATTCATATTTGCGATTCCTGTAAGCATCCTGGGCAAAAACAAAAACTCCTGTACCGTTGCCGTTAAATTTTTTCTCCGCTTCTGTTACGGCGTTGAAAGCTTCTTTATAGTTTTGAACCGTTTGGTATACAAAAGAAAGAAGATCGAAAAATTCTTTTTGATTGGAGGACTCTGCAAAATCTTTTACTACTTCAATAGTCTGTGCCGCCGCATCCGGACGGCTAAGGTAGGCCGTCATTCTATTTTTAACCGCTTGCAGTTGCAATGCATTTTTCGAAATCATATTGCAGAATTCTTTAGCCGCGTCTGTGAATCTCATATTTGCGGCATAAATATTTGCGAGGTCCATCGAAAATATTATTGGATCGTTCGAATGCTGCTGGCCGCGTTTTAAAATATCTATTGCTTTATCGAATGCCCTGTTTTCGATTGCGTAGTTTGCCATTACTCTGTAACTTATATATGAATCGGGATTTATCGCAATGCCGCTTTCCCATGCCTCGTAAGCTTTTTGAGTTTGATCCATTATATAATAAGTGGAACCGAGTAGTCCGTAAAGATTATAATCGCCGGGAGTTTGTTTAATCTTTTGTTGAAGCAGCCGAATAGATTGTTCGTATTTCTTTTGAGCCACAAGTAAACGGTTGAGCGATTCGAAATAAAAATTATCGGTTGGCTGAGCGGCCAGTAATTCGCGGTACATCTGTTCGGCTTTATCAAGCTGCCCGGCGGCTTCGTATGTCTGTGCAAGACGGATTTTGTTTTGCAGTGATTGATCTATCTGCGCATTCGTTACATGTGCACCGGATAAAACGAAGAGAAAAAGTAGAACGCGAAAGCCGAATTTATACGAGGTATTTCTCATCAAAGATATTGCCGATATTCAAAATCCGGTTCGGGTCGAAAGCCGACTTTAATTTTGCCATCTTTCGAATATTTTCCTCGCCGAACATATTTAATAAATAATCTCTTTTTAATTTACCTATACCGTGTTCGGCGGAAATTGTTCCATTCATCTTAACTGCTTCGTTGCAAATTTCGGAGTAAAGTGTCTTAGCGCGTTTGTATTCGTCTTCATTTTTAGGCAGCATGTTAAGATGCGGATGGCAGTCTCCGTAATGGCCGTATATAACAAAATCCAAACCGGCGGCGGCAACAACATTTTTAAGCCACGAATGAAATTGTCTAAACTTTTCCACCGGGACAGCAATATCGGTTCCTACTTTTTTTAGACCCCGACGGCTCATTACATCGTTTACTTTTAGAGAAATAGCATGACGGAATTCGTGGAAATGCTGCTGTTCTTTTTTGTTAGTTGCAAGCCACACGGAATCCTCGCTGCAATTATATTTTTGAAGAAGCTCAATCCACCTCATCATTGCTTCGTCTTCATCTCCGTTATAATCCTCTTCGAACCAAACCGCGGCTTTAGCATTATCCGGGATATTTGGAAAATCAGGCTGCAGAAATCTTAATGAGTTGTCGTCGAAAAATTCCAGACCTAGGGCTTTTAAATCGCCGTGGGAATTACTACGCGAAAGAGTTCTCGCTTCATCGATGAAACTCATCGCATCATTTTCAGTTGGGAAAAACGCAACCGATGAAAGAACATTCTTTGACAGATCGATCAGTCTTAACGTAAGTTCGGTAATAATTCCGAGAGTTCCTTCCGACCCGATAAATAAATCGATCAGGTCCATATTCTTTTTACAAAAATATCCGGCAGCGTTTTTTGTGCGAGGCATTTCATAATCCGGAATTGCAAACGCGATTTCCTTTCCGGAATCGGTCTTAATTTTACCGTAATATTCTTCCGCAAAAAATTTGCCGCGCTCTATTGAGAGAAAATCCCCGTCGGCCAGTACAATCTTTAATCCTATTACATAATCGCGCGTAGGGCCGTATTTAAAAGTTCTGGCACCAGAAGCGTTGGTTGCAACCGTAGCACCGATGAAACAATTTCTCTCGGTCGGATCCGGCGGATAAAACAAACTTTTCCCTTCCACAATATTCTGCAAGTCCTGCAAAATAACAGCCGGCTGAACCCGGACAAATTTTTCTTCCGTGTTGATCTCGATTACGTTGCTTAATTTTTCAAGCGATAGAACAACGCCGCCTTCAGGCACGCGTCCGCCATTTAAACCCGTGCCGTTACCGGAAACGGTTATCTTTACTTTTTCGGCATTGAATTTTTTAACCAGCTCAGCAATTTCTTTTTCATTCTCAGGTACATAAACGGTTTCTGCAAAACCTGCATAGTTGGATGCGTCCGTTAAATAATTTTGAAACTGCTCGGGATCATTCTTGATAATCATTAATCGTTATTCCGTGGACTTGTTGTGGTTTTGCATTATCTGTTTCCAAGTATCCAAATCCAGCTGCTCGGATTCTTCAATCAGCATAATAGGTATATCGTCTTCAATCCTATATCTTCTCCGTGTGTTCTTATCGGTGGATACAAGAAAATTTCCGTCCAGCACCAAGTCCGCTTTCGATTCGGGGCAGCATAAAATATCTAAGAGATCTTTCGAAATCATTTCAAACCTCTCAAAACTATTGTCGTTAATTGGTAAATTACGGTTAAATTTCGGGCATAAATGTAAACATTTTTGAACTAACATTTCGGGCAGTTTTTATGATTACTAGAATAGAACTAGCGGATATACCGGTTTTGGAAACGCAACGATTATTACTTAAGAGATTAAGTCTCAACGACGCCGACGATGTCTTTGAGTACGCGAACGATGATGATATTACAAAATACGTTATTTGGGACCGGCATCGTTCCAAACAAGCTTCAATCGATTTTATCAATTTTGCCGCGGAACAATTTAAATTGGGTGAAGCGATTGTCTGGGGCATCGAAATTAAAGCCGAGAGAAAAGTTATAGGCACTATCGATCTACGTAATTACAACGGCAACAACAAATGCGCGGATACGGGTTACTGCATTTCGAAAAAATATTGGGGGAAAGGATTTACTACCGAAGCGCTTAAGGCAGTTATCGATTTCGGTTTTGAAAGACTTTATCTCAATCGCATAGAAGCGCACTGCGAGGAAGAAAATACCGGCTCGTGGCGAGTTATGGAAAAGGTGGGAATGAAGTTCGAGGGCGTCTTACGCGAAAAAGTTTTTGTTAAAGAAAGATTTAGATCGATGAAAATGTACTCCATCTTGAGAAGTGAATATTATAAATGACACGTGTAAAGATTTGCTGTATTTCAAGTATTACCGAAGCGCGGCTTGCAGTTAAGTACGGCGCCTCAGCTTTGGGATTGGTCTCGGAAATGCCGAGCGGTCCTGGCGTTATCGAAGAAAAATTGATAACGGAAATTGCCGAGTCTGTTCCCCCGGGCGTCTCAACTTTTCTTTTAACAAGCAAACAAAATGTCGAAAAAATTATTGCTCAGCAGAAACGGTGCCGGACAAACACAATTCAATTGTGCGATAGACTGATTAACGGATCCCACAAAGAATTAAAAAAAGCATTGCCGGGAATTAAAATTGTCCAGGTAGTTCATGTTTCCGGTGAAGAGTCTATCACTGAGGCGATTCTTGTTTCAAAAAATGTCGACGCAGTATTGCTTGATTCTGGAAATCAAAATCTTAAAATAAAAGAACTCGGCGGTACCGGTAGACGGCATGATTGGGATATAAGCATGCGGATAAAAAAATCAATTGATGCGCCGCTGTTTCTCGCAGGCGGGTTAAATCCTTCCAACGTTGCCGAGGCAATTAACATAGTTCAGCCGTACGGTGTAGATGTTTGTTCCGGCGTGCGCACTAACGGAAACCTGGATGAAGAGAAGCTGAAATTATTTTTTGAGAATATTAGAAACGCGTAAAATAAAATTGACCGATCAAGCAAATCTTTCCTATAAAAAAATTGTAAAGTTCTGGATTCCTATTTCCGCCACCTGGCTTATGATGGCGATTGAAATGCCTTTCTTAACCGCCGTAATTGCCCGTCTGCCGAACCCGGAATTTAATTTGGCAGCTTTCGGAGTGGCTTATTCAATTGCACTGATTGCAGAATCACCCGTGATGATGGCGCTAAGCGCGGCTACCGCCCTGGTGGAAAACAAAAATACATTTTTGAAACTCCGCAATTTTATTTACACACTTAACTCGCTACTTGCCGTCTTGATGGTGTTGTTTATCCTTCCGCCGGTATTTAATTTTTTTGCTTATACTCTTCTTCAACTTCCCGAAGGCGTTGCTAATCTTACTCACACCGCTATTATTTTTTTGATTCCCTGGGCCCCGGCAATAGGGTACAGACGCTTTTACCAGGGAATTCTTATCCGTCAGAAACTTACAAGATATATTGCTTACGGAACTATAATCCGAATTCTTAGCATGGCCGGATCTGCTTTAATAATGTTTTTGTTTACGGGAGTAAACGGAGTTATTATAGGCGCTGCTTCGCTTTCGTGCGGAGTTATTATGGAAGCAATCGCGGCAAGAGTTATGTCTTATAATTCCGTTAGGAAATTGTACGACGGTACAGTTGCATCGTTGCGCGAAATTTCTTTTAAAGAAATTTACGATTTCTATCTTCCGCTCGCTCTTACAAGTTTTATCTCGCTCGGTTTTCAGCCGGTAGTAACTTTTTTTATAAGCCACAGCAAAAATGCTCTGGAATCGCTGGCGGTAATGCCGGTTCTTAATTCTCTGGTTTTTCTTTTCAGGGGATTCGGCCTTTCGATTCCTGAGGTGGTTATAGCATTAATGGGTACAAAAGAAAATTATGTCAAACTGAAAAAGTCCGCGGTTGCTCTTGGTGTTATACTGGTCTCTGCATTGGGAATTATTTCTTTTACTCCGCTCGCGCAAATGTGGCTCGTTAATATCTCAGGTTTATCAATCGAACTTGCGCGGTTTTCATTGGTGCCGTTGATGATATATTCGATATTCCCATCCTTAACCGTGTGGATGAATTTTCAACGCGCAGTTTTGATCTGGGGAAAAAATACCAATCCTCTTACAAAAGGCATTGTAATCGAAATTAGCGGAATGTTTATGATTTTATTTTTAGGCGTAAATATTATCGACGCACCAGGTATTGTAGCTGCCGTTGTTGCAATGGTACTCGGACGACTGGCATCAAATTTTTATTTGATTAGTTCTTTTGAAACAACATTAAGAGAATTAAAACAAATTAATTCTTTGTCTTAAAAAATCGAAAATCTTAAGGCAGTTTTCATCAGTATATTTTTGATTGTGAAAAAAAAGCGTGTGGTCGGCTGTTTGATTTTTATCCATTGTTCGATTTTTCAAAAAACGCTTGCTTTCACACGCTATGTTTTTTTAAGGATTGCGTATTCGGAGGCGTTAAGAAGTCGTATCTATTATATTGCCGACTATGTTGCCGTTAAACGAGTTTTGGATATTCTGCATTAAAGTAGAATATGCATTTTGTACGGAATTAGCATCTCCGGATTTGAGTGCATCTAGTAACGCCTGTAATTCCTGATTGGGCTGGTTGGTGTTGTTTTGAAGACCGTCTTGAGTACTTACCGTGCCGCCTGAACTGGATGCTGTTTGAACGCCGCTCAGATTCGAAATGATCGAAGACAAATCATTTTGCGTCGAACTTGAGGAAGTCGAAGTGCTTTGGCTGTCGCCGTCCTTATGATGATGATGGTGACCACGCGAGGTTTTTGCTGTCTGCATATCGTTTTGAAGCGTGCTGTACGCTTTTTGAGTTGAGGACACGTCACCGGATTTAATAGCGCTCTGCAATGATTGAAGATCAGAGCCAATCTGGTTTTTTGAATTTCCCTGTCCGTTTGGAAGATTTTGTAGGATTGCCGTTAAAGCAGTTTGAGCATCGGAAAGATTTCCGGAACTTATAGCCGTTCCAAGCTGCTGAAAACTTTGTCTGACGCTGCCGTAACTGTTGGTTTGGCCGGTTTGATAATAACCGTTCGAACTCTGAAGGTTACTTATTGTCATGCTGTTCTCCTAGGTTGATTTTAATTTATTTTATTACTCCAACCACGTACATATCATCGCTGGGGGGTATTGGAAATGAAGGGTAAAAAAAATCCGAATGCCTTAAATCATTCTTAGACAAACTAAAAGGATCGCAATTGGAAAGGATTAACTGTATAAGTAGATAAGTTTAAATGAAATGAATTATGTGCCTTTAAAAGCAAAGTGTGGTTTTTATTTTGTCACAAGTTTATAACCGGTTCCGTGCACGTTAATGAGCTCTACGGTTTTATCTTCTTTTAAATAACCGCGGAGTTTGGTAATGTAAACGTCCATGCTGCGGCCGGTAAAATAATTGTCGTCTTTCCAGATTCTTGTAAGCGCTTCAGTTCTTTCAAGAATTTGGTTTTCGTTAACGCAAAGAAGTTTTAAAAGCTCACATTCTTTGGAAGTAAGTTTCTGCATTTTGTCTTTGAAGCAAAGAGTCCTTTTGTTGTAATTAAACAAATATTCCCCGATTGTAAATTCGTTCGAGTCGCCGTTTGTATTATGGTTTTGCGCCCTTGCAATAATTGCGTTGATGCGCATAATCAGCTCTTCCATGCTGAACGGTTTAGTAATGTAATCGTC
>JAKAHQ010000473.1 GCA_021814855.1 Bacteroidota bacterium
CTTCCTTTATCGTTTCGACCTCGACTGCGCTGCCGATTTGCTTGCCGCCGGCATAAATCATTTGGCCGTTATGTACCGGAACCGGTATCGATTCGCCGGTAACAAAACTGTAATCGATGTTTGCCGTACCTTTTATTAAAATCGAATCGGCCGGAATTAATTCGTTATTCCGTATAATAATTCTTTCGCCGAGATTTAATTTTTCAACCGGTATTGTTGTTTCATTTCCGTCTTTCCTAATTGTCACCGAAATCGGAAAATACGATTTGTAATTCCGTTCAAAGTTTAATGTGTCGTAAGTTTTGTTTTGAAAAAGTTTTCCTACTAGTAAAAAGAAAACAAGCCCGGCAAGAGAATCGAGATAACCGGCACCGTTGAAAAAAATTATGTCGATCATGCTTTTAACGAACAAAACAGCTATCCCAAGAGCGAGCGGAACATCGATGTTGACAATTTTTTTCTTGAGTCCTTTCCATGCGGAAATGAAATAATCGCTGCTGCTGTAAAAGAAAACGGGCACGGCAAGGATAATATTTAAGTAGGCAAATAATCGTTTCAAATGTTCTTGTTCGGCAATCCCGACGGAAAGATATTCCGGAAAGCTCAACAGCATTATATTCCCAAAGCAAAATCCTGCCACGCCGATTTTGTAGTATAACTTTTTGTATTCACTCTTGCTTTCCTCTTCTTTTTTCTCTTCGAGATTTAATTGCGGTTCGTAACCGATTGAATCGAGAAGTTCCACCACTTCTCTTAACGAGGTTTCATTCTCTGAAAAAGTAACGAAGATTTTCTTCTGCAGAAAATTAACTTTAGATGATTTAATGCCCGGATTCAGATTATGAAGATTCTCAAGTATCCAGATACACGAACTGCAGTGCATCTGCAGAATATCGAAAGTGATTTTGGTTCGATTACCGTCCGTAAAATCGATTAGTTTTTGTTTTAAGTCGAGATCGTTTAGGAAATCGTAGTTCCGCTTAATATAATTTTTTCTTGTTATACCAGGGTTGTGGTCTATTGAATAATATTCGCAAAGATTATTTCCGTGAAGAAGTTCATAGACGGTTTTGCAGCCGTTGCAGCAGAAAACTTTGTCATCGATTTTGATCAAATCATCCGGACACTCCTCGCCGCAGTGAAAACAAATTAGCTTTGTATCCGTTAATTGTTCTAGAGTTTCTGCCCTTTCCAAATTTGGTTCTTAGATTGTGTAATAAACTGTTGCTTAAAACTTCTATGTGAAGATAAAAAATCCAAGACCTTTTGTCTAATAATTATTAATGAAGTATGTATCCGCATATTCAAATCTTTCTGATATGAAGAACATGCCAATAACTGAACATGCATCTTGGGAATTCTAAAACGACATACTTAAATTTGCAACATTAAAAAATTACCGGAGGTTCAGTGTTGACGTTAAAAAATAAAATGGTTTTTATCACGGGCGCTTCGTCTGGAATAGGTAAATCATGCGCTTATGCTTTTGCCAAGGAAGGAGCCAATATAATAATCAGCGCCCGAAGGGTAAATCTTGTTGAAGAAGTTGCGGAGGATATCCGCCAAAAGTTCGGGGTTAAAGTCCATGCGTTCCAACTTGATGTTAGAAACAGGAAAGAGGTTATAAATTCCGTCGACGCTCTCCCCGGTGAATTTAAAAATATTGATATCTTAATCAATAACGCCGGCTTGGCAAGAGGACTAAACAAATTTTACGAAGACAATCCTGACGGCTGGGATGAAATGATTGATACAAATGTGAAAGGATTGCTTTACGTGACTCACGCGATTCTACCCGGTATGATGGAAAGGAAGTTCGGGCATATAATCAATATTGGTTCGATAGCCGGACGCGAAGCTTATCCTAAAGGTGCGGTTTATTGCGCAACCAAGCATGCGGTTGACGCAATTACCAGATCATTAAGGATGGATACAATAGATAAAAATATCCTTGTGAGCACAATAGATGCCGGACTGGTAGAAACGGGATTCAGTAAAGTTCGTTTTTACGGAGATGAAGAGAAAGCTAAAAATGTTTATAAAGGATTGGATCCGATAACCGGCGATGATGTTGCAGATGCGGTAATTTTCTGTGTGTCGCGTCCGCCTAATGTTAATATTTCGGAAATTACTTTGCTTGCTGCAAGGCAGGCTAACGCTACAATATCTTACCGTGAGTAGGAACACTCCCCTTAATTCTATTCTTTGTAACGAGAGAGACACAAGATGAGGGTCAAAAAAGAACCCCGATAAAATCGGGGCTCTTGGTTTTTATAGGATGAAAATTTATGCTTAGTAAAATATACTTACGTCTCCGGCACCTTCACGAATAACTTCCGGCTCTTCATTGCTTAAGTCGACAATGCTGGATGGCTCGCCTTCGAGTGCACCGGTTGCAAGCATCAGATCAACCTGAATGTTGAAAATATTTTTTATCTCTTCAGGATTAAACAGAATATCTCCTTTACGATTTGTTACACTTGTGCTTACTATAGGATGCCCCAATTCTTTTACAAGACTTAACGCAACAGGGTGATTAGGAATCCTGATTCCCACAGTATTTCGTTTTGTCCATAAAGTTTTAGGCACTTCCTTTGCCGCCGGTAAAACAAATGTGTA
>JAKAHQ010000474.1 GCA_021814855.1 Bacteroidota bacterium
ACTACCGTTGAGGCATACACAAGAATCAAAATTATTAAAAAGTGCGGAGTGAACTTGATACATTTTTTTACCCCAATGGAATATGATTCAGTAGTCTTGCGAAACCATTCGTTAAACCGGAAGAAAAATTTATTCAATCCTTTAGAACCCTTCTCAAAGTGAGAAGGCTTTAAGAACAGCGAACAGAGTGCCGGAGTTAACGATAATGCAATAAACGCAGAGATCAAAACCGAGATAGCAATTGTGATTGCAAATTGCTGGTATAACTTTCCTACTATGCCGGGTATAAATCCGACCGGTATAAAAACCGCGGCCAATATCAATGCAATGGCAACCACGGGTCCCGAAATATCCTGCATTGCTTTGGCCGTTGCTTCTTTAGCGGAAAGTTTTTCGTTATCGATATAATGTTGAACTGCCTCCACCACAATTATCGCGTCGTCCACAACTATACCTATAGCCAGAACAAATCCGAACATCGTTAAAGTATTAATTGTAAAATTCAACGGTATAAAAAGGGCGAAAGTGCCGATGATGGAAACCGGTATTGCCAAAATAGGAATAATGGTTGCCCGCCAGCTTTGTAAGAATAAAAACACAACCAGCACTACAAGACCTAACGCTTCCAGCAAGGTTAAGATAACCTCATCGATCGAAACTTTTACAACCGAAACAGCTTCAAAGGGAATAACGTAGTCAACATCCTTTGGAAAAGATTTTTTCAACACGTCCATTGTTTTGACTATCCCGTTGGCCACATCAAGAGCGTTACTCTTTGGCGCCTGGTAAACAATTAAAAATGAGCCGCGTTTTCCGTCCACATAGGAATTTGTTGAATAGCTGAATTTACCTAATTCAACTCGCGCCACGTCTTTCAAATGAACTGACGAGGCCTGGTTCAAATTTTCGCGGATAATAATGTTTTGAAATTGTTCGGCCGTATTCAACCGGCTGTTTGTGAATACGGTGTACTCAAATGCCTGAGAATTTTTTTGCGGAGTAGAACCGACCGAGCCGGCGGCTATTTGGAGATTTTGCTGTGCTAAAGCGTTCACTACATCGTTGGCGGTTAGGTTCAGCTGCGCAAGTCTATCCGGCTTTAGCCAAATACGCATACTAAAATCGTCGGCTCTCGTAAAAACATCTCCAACTCCGTTAACACGTAGTAAAGCGTTTCGTATAAATATATTTGTGTAATTATCAAGAAAAGGAATTCCGTGAGTTCCGTTAGGAGAGAAAACAGCAATAACTAATAAAATACTGGGATTGCGCTTCCGGGTCACAAGTCCCAAACGTTTAACATCATCCGGCAATTGGGGTGTAGCAATACCAACCCGGTTTTGAATGTCGAGTGCGGCGATATCGGGATCGGTTCCGACATTTAACGCCACGTTTATTTGCGAACGTCCATCGCTTGTACTGGTGCTTTGCATGTAAGCCATGCCCGGTGTTCCGTTTACCTGAGACTCAATAGGCGTTGTTACCGTCTGCTCAACTGTTTGTGCGTCCGCGCCGTTGAATGCGCCGGAAATCTGCACGGTCGGCGGAGTAATATCCGGGTATTGACTTACCGGCAAAGTTGTTATGGCAATAATACCTACAAGAACTATCACAATTGAAATGACAATGGCTGTAACGGGTCTCTTAATAAAGGTATTGGCAATCATTCTAAATCCGATCGGGTTTGATGCTGATTAATTTTTCATATTAGACTGCGAAGATTTATTAACCAAAGTGTTATCCGCTATGAGGGAATTATCTCTTAGCTTTTGCAAACCCTCGATAACTATTTTATCGCCTAGCGCAAGCCCGTTCTTAACTATTACCATAGAACCGATTGTCATGCCGATTTCTATTTTTCGTTGCACGGCACGATTTCCATTTACAAGGAATACAAAATATTCTCCCATTTGCTCAACAAGTGCTTGTGCCGGAATTAGAATATCCCCGCCGGTAACTTTATTCTTTATTTGAACATTACATGTTAAGCCCGGCTTAAGTAAATTTTTCGGATTGGGAAAACTTAACCTTGCCTTAATTGTACCGGTCAAAGGATCAACAGCACGGTCTATTAGTATTAACTTTCCCGTGAACGCGTAAATTGATTGATCCGGCAGTGACAGGGTGAATGTGGAATCTTTGTCGCCGGTATTTCGATTTAAGAGATTACTGAAGCGTGCGATTTGTTTTTCATCGACCGAGAAATCAACCGCTACGGGATTATTGGAGGAGACGGTATTTACAAGAGTTTGACCGGCCGTTACCGATGAGCCGATTTTCACTTGTGAAATTCCGATTGTTCCGTCGAACGGCGAGTAGATAATTGAATTGCGGAGATTAGTCTGAACGCGATTTACATTATTTTCGGCAGCAATCACCTGCATTTTGGCGCTCTGCAAATCGGCATTGGCATGTTCTACAACCTGTTTTGCTATGGCGTCGTTCTTTGCAAGATCGTTATAACGGTCGGCATCTTGCTGTGCTTTGGCAAGATTTGCTTTCGCCACATTTAAATTTGCAACCGCTTCATCGTAGGCGGCTTTATATTGCTGCTCGTCAATTTCATACAGCTTCATGCCCTTCGATACGTTTTGCCCGTCCTGG
>JAKAHQ010000475.1 GCA_021814855.1 Bacteroidota bacterium
GCCATCCCAAAAAAACACTCGGATTAGTGCCAACAAGATTTCCTGTTCCACTTGTATCGGTAATTCCCACTATTACCAAAGAATAATTAAAAGAATGAACCTCGAATTCCGGTATATTCAGTTTTATCGCACCGATAAATGATGGCTGACATAGGCTCTTTATGCTCAAACTTGCGCCACCATAGATCCAACCTGAATTCACTCCGCAAATTTCTATAGCGCCCTGAACATCGGATTCCCATGTGGCAGTGAAATTTACGGTGTATAATTTTTCCGATACAGCAGTATTCAAAGCACGCATTTTAAATTTAGGTTCAATTCCGACTTTCTCCTTAATCACCGTTTGAGAGAAAATATTGCCAAAAGAAAAAAACATAAAGAATAGAAGCAGAAGTAAGACGTGAAAATCTTTTTTACGGAGGAAAGGTAGGGTAGCCATGTCGCCCCCCAAGTTGTTGAAAATTATTTTTATTCTGTTAGAATATAATTTTTGATATTATTCTTGTCAAGTTTAAATATCTAAATCAAATATATTTTGAATAATTAGAATTCAGGTAGGATTATTTCCTGCGTTCTAAACGCGCGGGGGAATTGGCTTTTCAGACCTTCTTTGGAAGCGGAGCCGCTCCCGAGAATATAACCATCAAACATAACAGCGCGCTGCCCGCCCTTTTCAAAATTCTTCTTAATTGTTCCCCCGTTGAAATATGTTTCAAGTTCGGCTTTGCTTTCGATAGCATACATATTTTTTGTTATTGAGCCGCCGAGCGTCTGCACTGCAAGCGAATTCAAAATAAGATTGCCGTGTTTATCAATTGTACCGAAGCGTGTGCCTATGCGGTTGAAAGAATCAAGATGATCGGATTCCCAGGAAGCGTTAATGAAACCTACATCGTTACTCTTGAAGAAATATTTATACTCAGTAAATTTTTGAATTGGAATTCCGAAATGATTCGAAAGCCGCTCAAGATAATTTTTTATTTTTCCACTCGATGATTTAACAAACTCAATTTTCTTTTCCGACCAATGTATTTTTTCCGTCGGTTCGGTCAAATCCGTCTTCCGCAGCTTAGAAACGAAGAATCCCTCGCTTTCAACTTCCCAAGGGTAAATTCTTTGTGCTCTATTCAGTAAAGGATTAAGTTCTTCGTCTTCAATTTTTGTAAAACCGCCGTGACTTTTAACCGGCAGTTTTATCTTTTCCAATTCAACGGGATATTTCTTCAAAACAGTATTCAGCACACGTTCGTTTTCTTCAAGGGTAAGCGTGCATGTTGAATAAACAATTTCCCCGTCAACCTTGCACATTTTAATTGCGGCAATAAGCAATCTTAGCTGAAGATCCGAAATCGATTCGGCTTTGCGAAGGTCCCACCAGTTGCTCACTTCTCCTTTTTTCTGAACGATGCCGAGCGCGCTGCACGGTGCATCGACAAGAATTTTATCAAAGCGGTTTTCAAACTGTTTGCTAAGCAGCTCACCTTTGCCGTGAAGAACACCAACATTGACAAGATTCATCTTGTCAATGTTGAAGACAAGACTTTTTAACCTGTCCATGGAAAGTTCGTTCGCTATAAGCGTTCCCTTGTTGTTCATCATTTCAGCAAGCTGGGTAGTCTTGGAACCGGGAGCGGCGCATAAATCCAGCACAGTATCAGTTTCATTTGGATTAAGCACAAGCGCTGGAATCATCGATGATAAACTTTGTATATAGTATTTGCCGAGGATAAACTCCAAAGTTTTACCGGCAACATCGGCACCGGATAAGATTCGGTAAGCATTGGGCACGCCGGATATTTCCAACAATTCAATTCCGTATTTCTTTAACCGTTCGATCAAGACCGGTTTATCTGTGAATGCAGAGGTTCTAAGATAAGGATTGTACTCGCTGTTGTAATATTCCCGGTAGCGCGAGAGAAAATCTTCTCCGAAATTTTCCCGGATATAATCGATTATGTTGCCGCTGAGTTCAATCAATTTACTGGCGTGTTAAGTTTAATGAGTTGAAAACTTGTATCGAGATTCGTTTAAATGCTTTAGAGTTGGGATAATACTGTTTAAAATCTTTTTCCATTTCCTTTAAAAATGAATCGAGGTGTCTCTCGTAATCACGTACGGTTTCGTAAATATGCATTTCATCGGCGGGTAATTTTAGTTGGGCAGGTTTGGTGCGGTTGGCGTACAAAATATATTTTGCCTTGAAATGGTTATCCGTCGAAACTATTGCGCTGCCGGATTCATCCGTTATCTGGTAGCTGCCGAAAAACGGAGGATTAAGAAAAAGAATTTTACCGGGCAGATCTACCATTTCGCATTCGGCGGTTGTGATAAAATCATCCGGGAAATTTTTCAATTCCGCTTTGATTCTTTCAGTCCATATTTGAGCGAATTCTTTTTCAGTCATCTTTAAACTGGTTTCATACAGTCTGTTTATAAACCTTGACTTATTTAATTGTTTTGAAATTCAAATCCGCTTCTTCGGATTTATCTATCCAATCGGCAACAAACACGTTTGTATCATGACTCGCTTTTCTATCCACTCTCCGGTTGGAACAAAACACAATTTTTTTCCCGTCGTAAGAAAACATCGGCAATGAATCGA
>JAKAHQ010000476.1 GCA_021814855.1 Bacteroidota bacterium
TATTCTTGCTTTCATGGTTTTAATTATTGCCGGCGTTGTTCTTGTTACGCAAGGAACCAGGAGAATTCCGGTTCAATATGCTAAAAGAGTTGTCGGTAGAAAAGTTTACGGCGGAGTTACTCAATATATTCCGTTAAGAGTTAACACAGCCGGTGTAATGCCAATTATCTTCGCTCAATCAATAATGTTTATTCCAAGCACATTGTTCTCATTCTTCCCGAACAATGAATTTATTGGTACGCTTGCTCAGTATTTTTCGTACCAAAGTTTTACTTACGCCGTTATATATGCAATAATGATTGTGTTCTTTACATATTTCTATACGGCTATTGCGTTCAATCCGCAAGATGTTGCGGAGAATATGAAAAAGCAGGGCGGTTTTATTCCCGGTATTCGTCCCGGCAAGCAAACCTCCGAATTTATAGATAATATTTTAACTAAGATTACATTACCCGGATCCATCTTCTTGGCAATTGTAGCTATACTTCCTGCATTCATTTCCAAGTTTGGAGTTTCCGGAAGTTTTGCTTCATTCTTTGGCGGAACTAGCTTGCTGATTATTGTTGGCGTTGCGCTCGACACATTACAGCAAATTGAATCTCACTTGTTGATGAGGCACTACGACGGATTTATGAAGTCCAGTAAATTGAAAGGAAGAAGATTTTAATAAAGTCGATTTGTGATTTTAATAAAAACAAAACGAGAAATTGATTACATACGCGAAAGCAATGTAATAGTAGCAGAAACTTTACAACTGCTTAAAAGTTATGTTAAACCCGGCATAACAACATTAGATTTAGATAAGGTTGCTGAAGATTATATAAAAAGCAACAACGCACGACCGGCATTTAAAGGTTATTCACAAGCTGGATCGTTCGATTTTCCGGGTTCGATTTGTTCTTCAATTGATGATGAGGTTGTTCACGGGATTCCCGGCAACAGAGCTCTTAAAGAAGGAGAAATTATTTCCATCGATGTTGGCGTTGAAAAAAACGGTTTCTTCGGAGACGCTGCTTTAACAGTAGCGGTGGGAAAAATTTCCGAAGAGAAACAAAAATTGATGGACGTAACAGAAAAATCTTTGTACCTGGGAATTGAGCAGGCAGTAGAAGGAAATAGGGTTGGAGATATTGGAAACGCAATTCAAAGTTTTGTTGAGTCGTTTGGTTTTTCCGTGGTAAGAGATTTATGCGGTCACGGCGTTGGTAAAAGTCTTCACGAGGATCCGCAGGTTCCTAATTACGGAAGAAAGAACAATGGAGCTTTGCTTAAGAACGGGATGACAATAGCAATTGAACCCATGATAAACATGGGCACATATAAAGTTCATGTTGCAGAAGACGGCTGGACGGTTTACACTGCTGATGAAAAACCATCCGCACATTTTGAACATACAATTGCAATAATAAACGGTAAACCGGAAATATTAAGTAAGTGCTAGCACGTCGAGCGAACTTGTCCTCCTTCTTTTTGGCGGAGACGAGACGGGCTGAATACTCAAGGAAAAATATTCGGAAATGGCAAAGCAAGGACCAATTAAAGTTGACGGAGTAGTTACGGAAACATTGCCCAACGCGCATTTTAAAGTTCGTTTGGACAACGGTCATGAAATACTTGCTCACATTTCCGGAAAAATGAGAATGCACTTTATAAAAATTTTGGTGGGCGATAAGGTTGCTATCGAGCTTTCGCCATACGATTTGAACAAAGGTAGAATTACATACAGGTATAAATAACGGAGTAGCAATGAAGGTTAGATCTTCTGTTAGAAAAATTTGCGAGAACTGCAAGATTATAAAACGTAAAGGGGTTGTTCGAGTTATTTGCAAGAATCCCAAACACAAACAAAGACAAGGTTAAAACTTAGGAGGTTATAGATTTGGCTCGTTTAGCTGGAGTAGACTTACCAAAAAATAAGAAAGCGTTCATCGGATTGACATACATTTTCGGTATCGGCGAAAAATCTTCGATGGATATTCTTACAAAAGCAAACGTTAACCCGGACAAAAAAGTATCGGATTTAACCGAAGAGGAAATTGCAAAAATTCGTTCGGTTATGACTTCCGAATACAAAGTTGAAGGAGCTCTTCGCAGCGAAGTTCAACAAAATATTAAAAGATTGATGGATATCGGTTCTTACCGAGGTATTCGTCATAGAAGAAGTTTGCCCGCCCGCGGTCAACGCACAAGAACTAATTCGAGAACGCGCAAAGGTAAACGTAAAACTGTTGCCGGCAAAAAGAAAACTCCGGCTAAGAAGTAATCCATAATTTTATTTAAGGAGTAAAATTGGCTAAAGCAGTTAAAAAAACTAAGAAGAAAGTCCATGTTGACGCTGTCGGCGTTGCTCACATTAAAGCATCGTTCAACAACGTTATTGTATCGATAACAGATATCTACGGAAATACTATTTCATGGTCTTCAGCCGGTAAAAACGGTTTCAAAGGTTCAAGAAAAAATACTCCGTATGCTGCTCAAACAACGGCAGAAGCTGCCGCTAAAGAAGCGCACGATCTCGGCTTAAGAAAAGTTGACGTGTTTGTTAAAGGACCCGGCTCCGGACGAGAAGCAGCAATTAGAGCATTAAATACGGCAGGATT